>JAIVHP010000393.1 GCA_020201045.1 Flavobacteriales bacterium | reverse complement strand
CTTCAGCGTAAATTCAAATCTCACCTGTTCGGGTGTAGTTCAGTTTACCGACGAGAGTACAGATGTTCCGCAGTTTTGGTTATGGGACTTCGGCGACGGGAACATCTCTGAAGATCCGAATCCAGCGCACCAATACGAAGAGCCCGGAATTTATACCGTGAGCTTAACCGTGACAAACACACTGGGTGAAGACACGGAAACCATTACAGACATTGTGGAGTTTGGTGTGCCCGATGCACCCCTTGCTGATGACGTGAGCGGTTGCGAAGGCGAATTAGTGACCTTATCCGGCTCTGCAACCCAGGGAACCATTCAGTGGACCAATGCCAGTGGCGAAGTGGTTGGCGAAGGCGATGAAGTTGATGTGGAATTAGGTGCTGCAACGAGCTCTTATTTTGCGACTGCCGATCAAAGCGAATTCGATCCAGCTTTTGTAGGACCGCAAAACGTGAATTTTGGAACCGGTGGAAATCACGCAACAGAATTTACAGGGACTGTAGATTTCGAAACATTTCAACCCCTAATTCTTCAATCTGCACTTGTGGTTAGCGGTGCAATCGGCCCCAGAACGATCTCGCTATACGAAGGCGCGTCGGCAACAGGCGATGTGCTAGAACAGGTAACGGTAGATATAGACTTTACAGGAGAAGGAACTATCCAACTCGGATTTGAGATTGATTTGCCCGGAACATACAGCATCGGATTAAATCAGGCCAACCTTTACAGAAATGATTCGGGAGCAAACTATCCCTACACCGAAGAAGACGTTTTCTCAATCATTGGCTCCTCGGCTGGGCCTGAATTTTACTACTATTTTTACAACCTGGAAGTGGTTTCGCCCGATTGTTCGAGCGAGCCAACAGAAATTGTTGCCGAGGTTGTTGGTAGTGCGTTGTTTTCTGCAGAAGTAAACGATCTGGAAGTAAGCTTTACCGACGAGTCGGATGGAGCAACTTCGTGGAACTGGGACTTCGGCGATGGAAACACATCCGAAGAGCAGAATCCCGTTCACACCTACGAAGTGTTGGGAACATACACCGTAACGCTTACAACAAATAACTGCTCATACGAGATGGAAGTTGAAGCGGGAGTATCAGATGTAGATGATTACGACAACAAGGGTTTTGTGATGATGCCCAACCCAACGAGCGATCAATTCCGAATAGTGGACGAAATGCAGCGCAGCGATCTCGAAAACCTGAGGGTTTACGATCTTCACGGACGTTTGGTATTAAACAGGGTGCTGAATCGCGAAAGCGAAATTTCAGTCGACGTTTCAAGTCTTAGAAGTGGAACTTATTTTGTAACCATCGACAATTCAGAGCAAATGCCCGTTTTCAGAAGCCGTTTGGTTATTGTAAGATAAGCATATTTCGAATTAAAAAACCACGTAAATCCGGCATTTAGCCGGATTTACTTTTTTTATCATCTTTATGGGCTCATCACAGCATTAAATACAATGAAAAAGTTCTCCCTTCTGTTTTTCACTTTCTTTAGTATTAATTTCGCTTTTTCGGAGCACATAACGGGCGGCGATTTCAGCGTTCAGCACGTAGAGGGAAATACCTTTGAAGGTATCCTTACGCTTTACAGGGATTGCAATACTTTTGGAGCCCCATTCGATCAAATCGTGGAAATTACCGTAAGGGATCTCGTTACAGATGAGAACATCACGGATCTCTATTTTGAATTTGTAGGGTTTGAATCTTTCGAAGCAGAGCTTGGTAACTCGTGCTATACCCCAGATATCTGCCTGGAAATTGGAACGTATATCACCACTTTTACACTAGACGACAACCCGAACGGCTATTACTTAACCAAGGAGCGGTGCTGTAGAAACGACCTTTCTGATAATCTGCAGGGAACGGATCTCGGCTTTGTTTTTACGCTCGACGTTCCCGACCCGGCATTGGAGAATTCCAGCCCTGTTTTTGGACCGTACCCCACTGAAGCATATTTCTGTGTAAACGGGGTAAACGAAATTGACTTTGGAGCGACCGATGCCGATGGAGACTCACTTGTTTACAGCTTTACCGAATCTTTAAACGGAGTGTCGACAGCATTTGAACCAAATCCGGCCATCGCTTCGGCAAAACCCTTTCCTATTGTGGATTGGGCACCGGGATACGCAACCGACGATCAAATAGGGGGAGATATACCAATGACCATTGACTCCGAAACCGGTCTCATTGTAGCCCAGCCGAATTTGTTAGGGGTTTTTTCCATCGCAGTAAAGGTTGAAGAGTACAGAGATGGTGAGAAGATTGGAGAAATACGACGAGAACTTCAGCTTACCAGCTCCGTTTGCGATATTGACCTTCCTTCGGTAATTAGCACTCCCGATAACGATACCATTTTTGATATTCTTGCTAATACGGAGTTCTGCATTGACATTTTGGCCACCGACCCGAACGAAGGAGATACCCTTTTTATGGAAGCCGACGGAACCATCCTTGACGGCTCGGTTACCCCGCAAGCGAGTTTGCCAGATGTAGATGGCTTTTCGAACGTGCAGGAGCAGTTTTGCTGGACCCCACTTTGCAATAATGTAAGCGACGAACCTTATGTGATTACCGTTACCGCCTTTAGCCGGGGTTGTGCCAACGAAGTGTTGGTAACCACCCAGGACCTTTACTTTAATGTATATTTGGAAGAAGATGAGCAGACCGAAATAACCGGCCCTGTTCCAGAAGCAACCATAGACCTATACGATCCCGGAACGCATTGCTTTGATTTTGTCTTTACCGACCCCAACGAAGCGGACAGCTTATTGGTCTTTGCCAGCTCGCCTATTCTCGACCTGGACAGAACGAGCATCGAAGATTTTTCGATTGATCAGGGGCAGATCGCAGTCCCTTTTTGCTGGAATGTAATTTGCGAAGATGTTCAGGACGAGCCTTATTTTATCGATTTTGAAGTTGTGGCAATAAATTGTGAAGTGCAGGATACCACTAATTTCACGGTTCCGATTAACGTGATTGTTCCCGACAACTTACCTACCACATTTATCGAACCGTCCAATGAAATTTTCTTCGAGTTCTATTCGCAGGACACCTTGAATATACCCATTACTGTTGCAGACGAGAATTTCTTCGACACCCTTTCTGTGTCTGCAAATAGTTGTGAAACTGACGACCTGGTAACCTACGAAGTGGATGTTTACCTGACTTTACCACCGGAGAATGCGGCAACTTTTCAAATTCCAAACGACGGCGAATACATCGAGCACTTTATAGGAGATGAGATAATAGATGTGGCTGTGCTGGCACAAGACCCCGATCCGTACGACACGCTAAGCCTTGAATACGAATTTGGATCGCCTGCCTTGCCGCAATCTACGCCCGTATTTGAAACACTGGGAATAACCACCGGAATCAGCGGTAATTTTCTTTGGCAACCCGATTGCTCAGACGTAAGTGAAGAGCCGTATCCGGTAACTTTCACCGTTACTTCAAGAAGTTGCCAAAAAGTAGTGGAAGAAGAAATTCAAATTGAAATTTTCGTAACCACGCCAACCCGTGGGGTAATTGAGCCCATACAAAACGTGATGACCCCCAATGGCGATGGCAGAAACGATGTTTGGACCATCGAAAACAAGGAAGACCCCTGTTTACTCGGATTTCGCGCACAAATCTTCGACCGTTGGGGAAAGGAAGTCTACATCACTGAAGACCCGGCATTTGAATGGACAGGGGAGTACGGAAATGGAAATGAAGCGCTTCAGGGAACCTATTTCCGAATTATCGAATACGTGTATAAAGATCAAGCCAAATCTTTTCAGGGGGATTTAGAAATCTTAAAATGATAGAAATTCGTTCGTCGAAGTAATATGCGCTTCGGTCGAAACTTTGCGCAATACTATGCGTAGAATGAGCATGTAAGTGATTGCCCCCTTAAACGCAATTCCCATTAAACTTTAGCTTACGCAAAATAAGAGAAGTGGCTTTCTTCCGGGAAGCTGCTTCTTTTATTTTTTCACCCTTGTCCAAACTTCAGTTCTGCCGAGCCAGCCCATTGGGTCGACGCTTCCGCGAATCTTAATTTTGTCGTCACCGTCCATTTCGATGGAGCAGTAGTAGGTCTTTCCGGCTTCGGGGTCGTATATGGTTCCATCGCCATTATCTGCCGTTTTTGGCTTGCCCGTTTCGGGGTCATTGGGCTCTTTTATCCATGCTATTTTTCCATAGAACTTATCGCCCTTCTTAAATATTTCAATGTGCGAACGCTCTTCGCCTGTGAGCCAGGAATCAACAATTTCATTTTTATCCTGAGCCTGCACTCCGGAAAAAAGCGCAAAAACAAAAGTCAAAAAAAACAACGTCGTTTTAAAATGTATTGAATTCATAGAAATCGATTAAGATAGAGATGGAGCAAATATCACTCCTAATTTTAGCTGTTTTCAAATTTAACTAAATCCCCTATATCGAACGAAGGTGAGAAGGTTTGTAGTATGTCTTCATCTCATTCTGCATTATAATTTTTATATTTATAGAAAAGCTAAACCCTATCGCCATGGTAAAAAGTTACACAGGAGTTCGGAAAGTACAGGAAAAGGAAATCCAGAAAATGAAAGTCCAGGATTTCATGTCTAAAAAGCTGCAAACCTTTCTTCCCACCCAATCGGTTGGTGAAGTAGCGCAAATCCTGATCGACAAGAAATTATCGGGTGGGCCGGTGGTTGACGAGAATGGCCATCTAATTGGCATCATATCAGAGGGAGATTGCCTGAAAGAGATTGTGCGCGGAAAGTACATGAATTCGCCAATCCACTCCGGCAAGGTTGAAGACCACATGGTTCGGGAAGTGAAAACAACCACCCCCGAAGCCGGAATCCTGGAAGTGGCACAGCGCTTTTTAAACGAGAAAGTGCGCCGATTCCCCGTGCTTAAAGATGGGAGCCTAATCGGACAAATCAGTCAGCGAGACATCCTGCGAGGCGTAAATGGCCTGCAAGATTCTACCTGGTAGAAACTTATTGGGAATTTTAACACTTGCAACTTGTTTGTGTCTGGATAATCCTTACATTGTGTGGTTGAAACGGAATTAAAATTCCACTAAAAAAATAGAAGAAAATTAATGGGTAGATCTAACGAAACCTGGAGTAAACGGGAAAAAGAAAAGAAAAGACAGAAGAAGAAAGAAGAGAAGCTGAAGCGAAGAGAGCAGCGTCATGAAGAGAATGAAGGCCAATCATTCGACGATATGATCGCTTATGTCGATGCCGATGGCAATCCTACGGATACCCCGCCGGATCCTTCCGACAAAGAAGAAGTAGAAGCGGATGATATCGTAATTGGAATTCCCAAAAAGTCTGAGATGGACGAAGAAGAAGAAAACATCGGAATGGTTTCTTTCTTCAACACCGAAAAAGGATACGGATTTATTAAAGTAAAAGGCTCAAGCGAAAGCCTTTTTACACACATCAATTCGCATATCGATGAAATTAAAGAAGGAAATAAAGTAAGCTTTGACCGCGAAAAAGGCGAAAAAGGCCCGGTTGCGGTTAACGTGAAAATTGTGAAGTAAATCGATTTCCCAAATATTTTGATTTGAGCCCCCAATCT
>JAIVHP010000392.1 GCA_020201045.1 Flavobacteriales bacterium | reverse complement strand
ATCTTTCCGTGGTCGGTCTCTATGGTGGCTGCCCGCGCGTTAGATTTTGGGTCGGTTGCCCGAAGGGTAAATTTCAAATCGTGTTGTAAACTTTGTTCAAAAAATGAAGGCCTGCAAAGATAAGAGGAAATAAAATACGAGTAGGTTCGCATAACGCAGTGCCAATCTGGTTATGGAAGTAAACATCAGTCAACATACCGCTATTCTTATCGCGCAAATACTCTTTGTTGTTGCAGCGGTGGTTCAACTGTTTTATTTCGGGTATTTCTATAAACGACTGGCGTTTTTTAAGGAAACGAAACCCTCTACCGAAACTCCGCCGGTAAGCATTATTATCGCTGCGCGAAACGAATACGAAAATCTCCTTCAAAACCTACCCGCAATTCTCGGGCAGGGATACCCCGAGTTTGAAGTGATTGTGGTGCTCGATCAAACACGCGATGAGAGCCCCGACCTTATCCATGCCCTGAAGATGGAATACGCAAATCTCAAGTCGGTAGTGATACGGGAGAATGACCGCTTCGACGGCGGGAAAAAACTCGCCATCACGCTTGGAATAAAAGCGGCCAAATACAACCGGCTTCTGTTTACCGACGCCGACTGCCGCCCCGTGGGCAAGCGGTGGATAGAATCTATGGTAGCCCGCTCTGCCGGTGCAAACGATGTGGTAATTGGCTACAGCCCCTACAAAAGGGCCAGGGGATTGCTAAACGCGGTGATCCGTTTTGATAATCTTCTAGCGGGGATGAACTACCTGAGTTTTGCCCTGGCTCGAATGCCATACATGGGCGTGGGCAGAAACCTTTCGTATACCAAGGAAAAGTTTTTTGAAAACGGCGGCTTCAAATCGCATTATTCCTTAAAATCGGGCGATGATGACCTCTTTGTGAGCGAAATTGCCGAAAAGGTGCCGGTGTGCGTTTGCATAGACAAAGAAGCGAGTATTGAAACACGAGCCGAAACAACCTGGAAAGCCTATATCAGGCAAAAACGAAGGCATTTTACAACGGGCTGGAAGTACAAGTGGCACCACCGGTTATTGCTCATTTTATTCCCGCTGAGTTTGGCGGTGTTTTGGATTTCGGGAATTTCGCTAATTGTTTTCCACACGTGGTTGTATATTGTACTTTCACTTATCGGGGTGCGTATGTTGCTTCAAATCTTTACTTTTAGCCGTTCATCGCAATGGTTGGGGCACTCAGATTTAATTGTTCTGGCTCCCATTTTGGAAGTAATAGTTCTCATCCTGAGCGGATTAATACATATTGCTAATATCTCGGCAAAACAGACCACATGGAGGAGCCGAATTGATGGAGCGCTACCGCGAGAGCATCTACTACATGCTGTTGAAAATGGTTAATAATTCCGACGATGCGGAAGATCTTACCATCGAAGCATTCGGGAAGGCTTTTAACAGGCTAAAGCAATACCAGCCAAACTACGCCTTTAGCACCTGGATGTTTAAAATTGCGTCGAACAACTGCATCGACTTTATACGAAAGGAGCGGAAAAAGAAAACCACTTCTATCGATACGGGAATGACCAATGAAGACGGGGAGAGCGTTACCTACGACATCGAATCAGACAACCGCGATCCGGAAGAAGAACTCATTCGCGACCAAAAGGTGAAAACCATGCGCGAGGTGGTCGATAAGCTCAAGCCGCGGTATAAGGAATTGGTAAAACTCCGGTATTTTAAGGAGTACAGTTACGAAGAAATTGCGCAAGAACTCGATTTGCCTTTAGGAACCGTAAAGGCCCAGCTATTCAGAGCCCGCGAATTTCTCGCCAACATGATGAAAAACACCAAAGAAACCCTGTAACCACCTATCTTATAACTAAACCGTTTTATTTTTTTAAATGATTTACGCAGAGAACAGTGAGAAAATGGACAACCAAAGCTCAAACTGATGAGTGCACCGAGGATCGCAAGCGATCAGTGAGAGAAAAGATCAGAATTATTTACATTAATCTGATTTCTCACAGCGTGCTTGCACGCCTTAAGCCTTGCAATCCCGAACTTGTTTCGGGGCTGTGTTCTCGGCAAAACACGCCCTTCTATTCATTTTCTCACTGCACCTCCGCCATGCGGCGGAGCTCAAGCGTCGGCGCTATTTTTTTGCTTAAGGCTATCATAGAAAAAAATCAATTTATTTCTGATGTTCAATAAAATATCAATTATCCAAAATAGACAATAGGAGCAGCGCTCATAGATGAACAGTTCAATTTTTCTTCTGTATTCAATTCGTCTGAAGGTAAAGTGATTTAAGCAGGGCTAACTGTTTCAAATAAATCGAAAATTTCGAATCGAAATAAGTTTTTATGGACTTCCTTTCCGGCAGGCATTTTTCATCACTTTCCGAAAAACAAATCGAACAGTTTAAGGCGTTAAAACCGCTGTACGAAGAGTGGAACGCACAAATCAATGTCATCAGCAGAAAAGATATTGACCACTTTAACGAACGCCATCTGCTACACTCCCTTGCGTTGAGCTTTTACTGGAAGCCACAGCCAGGAGAGCGCGTGCTCGACATTGGAACCGGAGGCGGCTTTCCCGGTATTCCGCTCGCTATTCTCTATCCCGAAGTAAGCTTTTTGCTCGTAGATTCAATAGGGAAGAAAATTAAGGTGGTAGAAGCTGTAGCCGATGCCCTGCAACTTGAGAATGTAAACGGTTTACACGAGCGCGCCGAGAAAATTCCCGGTAAATTCGATACGGTAACCAGCCGTGCTGTGGCCAAACTATCGGTGTTGGTTGGGTATTGCACGCAGGGTAAAATGAAGGCCAAAAAGCTTATTTGCTTAAAAGGCGGCGACCTTCGCGAAGAAGTGAGCGAAATAGACGATTACCCTTCTGTGGTGTACAAGCTCTCTGACAAGTTAGAAGGAGAATTCTTTGAAACGAAAAAGGTGGTTTCCGTAAGTCTTACTTAGGACGCCGTAGAAACTGTCCGTAGAGATTTGGGTTGCCTTTGAGCTTGTGCACTGCCCATCCTTTTATTTCAAGGGTTTTTAAATTTGGATTCCAGATGTAAATCTTGAGCTCCACTCCGTTCATTTCGCGCGGTGTGATAAATGCATCCCAAAGCAATACCTGATGCGGCAGGAGATGATCGCCCTGATATTCGAATCCATTCGCAGAGTAGGTCGGGCCGCTCCAGCTTACCTTTGCATCTGATTTTTCGAAAGAAAAAACGAGGTGAACATCATCATCCGGAGCGTTTGCAAAACGAACCATTCCACTTAGTTCATCGGCAAAGGAAATTTCAAAGGTGTCTAATTTCACTTTGAAAATATCGATGAATTCCGATGCGGACACCACTGGAGCTGTGCTGCGGTTTATTTCTTTGCGCTCCACATCAAAACTCCCCTTTTTCCGAAAGGTATAGCCCGAATGAGTAAACCCGTTTAGGCGTTCCACTGCCGGGTAAATTTCCATGGCACCTGCTACCAATTCCGCATTTCTGCCATCGGTGTAAAAAATAGCCGCGTCAGCGTCCACAATTGAATTCATGAGCGTCGCATTCGATTTGGGATCTTCAGCAATGTTTATCACCGGGAATTCCAGTGTGTCTGTGTTTCCATAAAAATCCAGATAGCCGGGTGTTTGGTTCACAACAGCAAGGGTAGTTTTGTTTTTGCCCTCTAAGTTTTTGAGTTGACTCCAGGTGGTGGCATAGGGTTGATGGAGCATCACCTCGTAGTGTTTGCGATCGCTAACGAGTGCGATTAAGAGCAGCGCAGCCATAACCCAGGGGGCGATTTTTCCGCCAAGCTTTGCTGGTGTTATAAAATGAGCCAGGCCGAGGATGAAAAAAGGAGTCGCAAAGAAAAGTGCACCGTGATGGAGCAGTGGATCTACAACTTTGGAATATGCGAACCCCACAGCGAATACCAGAAAAAACCAGACTAAAAAAACCAAAGCAGTCGACGTAGCTCGAAGTTTTAATTTGTGAGATTGCCTGTAAACAGAATATGCGAGCAGCATTAAAATGAGACCGACAACGGCAGAACTGTAGTTGACACTGCTTAGAAACCATTCGTAAAGGAAATCTTCTGTAGGAGGCCGAAGCCACGACCCGATACCTTTGTATTGCAATTGTACCAGCGAAACCGAAAGGTGAGGGAGGAATAGCAAAAAGGATACTACAGCCGCACCGATATAATTTTTCAGGCTGATGTTTGGATAAAACACGAGGCCCGAAAACCAAATAAACACCCCCAGGAGTCCACTAAAATAATGGTTGTAAACACTAAGGGCGATCAGCAGAGCGAACCAAAAGTGAAGCTGTATACTTCGGTTTTGCACAAAAACAATTTTGTACCAAACCCACGCAAGTGCGCTGCATATAAGCATGCCCGAAGCATAGGGCCGGGCTTGAAGGGAGAACACAACTACAATCTGACTCGCTGCGAGAATGGCTCCAGCCAGGTTTGCTGTGTTTTTGCCGAAGGCGGCATACGCTAATCGGTATAAAATGGCGATAGAGGCCAGCGCCATCAAAAGGAAAGGCAGCCGAACCACCCACGCTTCAGTGCCAAAAGCACCAACCCAAATCCATAGAAAAACCTGCACGAGAGCCGGGTGGGCATCTGGCGCCACGCCTCCGGCAATGAGTTGAGAAAGCGTTGAAAAATCGAGCCTGCTAAGTGCGCTCAGCTCGTCGTTCATTAAGGGCATTTGCCCGAAGTTCCAGAGTCTAATGGCCGCAGCCAGCAGCAAAAAAGGTGCTGCGCTGAAGAGCCAATTCCCGGTATTAACTATTGGTGGCTTCCACATTCTGCATACGTTGCAATTTGCTGTAAAGTCCGTCGTCTATGTCCATGAGTTCACTGTGGTTGCCAAACTCTACGATTTCTCCATCGTCTAGAACCATGATCTTATCCGCGTTTTTGATCGTGCTCAGCCTGTGGGCAATTACGATACTCGTTCGCCCTTTCATAAGTCTTTCCAGCGCTTCCTGCACAAGGAGTTCAGACTCGGAGTCGAGCGATGAGGTGGCTTCGTCGAGAATTAAGATAGATGGGTTGCGCAAAACGGCGCGAGCTATGGCAATGCGCTGGCGCTGTCCACCGCTAAGTTGCACCCCCCTTTCGCCCACCAGGGTTTCCATTCCTTCCGGAAATTTTTCAATAAACCGCAGGGCATTCGCCTTCTTTGCAGCTTCTGTTATTTCGGCATCGGTGGCGCCGGGCTTACCGTAAGCGATGTTTTCTTTTACAGACCCATTAAAGAGAATGACTTCCTGCGGAACAATGGCAAATTGCGACCGGTAAGCACTGAGATCGTAATTGGAAATGGATTTTCCATCTACTTCAATCTTTCCCGAAACGGGATCGTAAAACCGAAGTATCAGGGAAGTGATGGTTGATTTTCCGGCTCCCGATGGGCCTACAATGGCGAGCTTTTCTCCGGGGTGCACTGCGAAGGATGTTCCCCTAAGCACTTCCAGGTCGGGGCGCGTTTCGTAGTGAAAGCGCACATCTTTGAACTCCAGCTTTCCGCCAAAGCGCTCTTGATCCACAATTGTCGAAATAGGTTCGCCTTCCTGTTCGATAATTTCAACCAGGTTTTCGGTAGCGCCAATCGCCTTTTGGATGTTTCCGTAAAGGTCTGGCAAGCTCCCTATAGATGCCCCCAGAAATATAGTGTA
>JAIVHP010000160.1 GCA_020201045.1 Flavobacteriales bacterium | reverse complement strand
CGCCAACACAGGGCGGGGTGATTCGAAGAGTGTTTGAAAGGAACTTGTTTCGAATTTTCAATAGGATGAGATTGCCCTACCACCGAAATCGCATTGGAGCCAATGACCTTTGCCAGCCCAGACCATAAAGAAATCAATGAGCTGCGAACAGCGGGAGTTCGGTTGCTATCCAAATTCGGTTACAGACTACCTTATGATGCCCGGGAAAACAATTCGCTATTTGGATCCACTCCCGATTTTACCACCGCTCCGATTTGATGTAGAATATTGTAAAGTCCGAAATAGGTGCGGTTGATGTAAATTCCGTGTTGCGAACCGCGTGCAGCATTGCTTTTTCGGAATTTCTTATCGTTCGAAATTTCATCGCCAAGGGCGTAGATCTCCTTAAAATACTCCACATCGCTAAAGTCGAATTTCTCAACGCCAAATGGCCGTCCGAGCATTTCTACCATCCGGCTGAAAACATTAATAAAATACGCTTTCTCTTCGGCGGTGTCGGCCGAGTGAAAAAACTCGAGCTCGCCGAGAATACGCACAAAATTATCTTTGTTTTGCGTAATTCCGGGATGCATCAATTGAAAATACTTGTGGTAAAATTCATCGGGAATTTCCTTTACACAGCCAAAATCAATGATCCCGAGCTTGCCGGTTTTGGTAATAATAAAGTTTCCCGGGTGGGGGTCGGCGTGAACGGCTTTTAGTTGGTGGATTTGAAAATCGTAAAACTCCCACATGGCCTGTCCAATCTTATTGCGCTCTTCCTGGCTCGGATTTGTTTTGAGCCATTCGTTTAGGTGCATGCCGTCTATCCAATCCATGGTAATCACGCGGCTGCTCGAGTACTCGGGGTAGTATTTTGGAAAAACCAAATTGTCGAGGTGTGCGCATTTCTGGGTAAGGTCTTGCGAGCGCTCCAGTTCCAGTTCGTAGTCGGTTTCTTCCAGAAGTCGCTCTTCCACTTCCTTCATATACTTGTCGAGATCCTTGGCTTTCAAATTCATCAGCCGCATAGCGATGGGTTTGGCCAGCTTCAAGTCGCTGGAAACGCTATCGCCCACACCGGGATACTGAATTTTTACCGCGAGTTTTTTGTCGCCCAGGGTTGCCTGGTGCACCTGTCCGATGGATGCGGCGTTAACCGCTTTTTGCGAAAACGTATCAAACATTTCTGATGGCTGCTTACCGAAATACCGCTTAAAGGTTTTCATTACCAGCGGGTACGACAGCGGTGGCGCATTGTACTGTGCCATTTGAAATTTGGTGGTATAGGCCTTTGGCAAAACGTTTTCGTCCATCGACATCATCTGTGCCACTTTGAGCGCGCTTCCCTTTAAATTGCTGAGCGAGGTGTACACATCCTCGGCATTCGATTCGTCGAGTTCGGTTCTATCGTGGTTGGAATCAACCATTCGCTTGGCGTAATACTTTAAGTAATTACCCCCCATTTTTGCACCGGTTCCCACAAATTTCGCCGCGCGCTGTACTTTCGTTACAGGTATTTTATGTTGTTCTTTCATTGTTTACTTCGATTGCCAAATAAATTTCGCGAAGTCGAGCGCATTGTCCAACGCCGATTCTCCGAGAAGCTGAAAACTTAGGGTTACCGCCTTTTCGATGGCGGCGTCGCTGTTTTCAAAATCCTTACTGGTATCGTTGCACCAGTAATCCACTACAAATACCAATTGCACCCACAGCGCTTTGTCGTAACGCTCCGAAAGGTATTTTCGGTCTTTTATCTCGCCGCCTTCCATGCCTTCGGCTATCACTTCGCGAACGTATTCGTAGTACATTTCCTTGTAGTGTTTGAGCCATCCCGGGCTTTTGGGAGATTTCCTTACTTCGGGCCAACGCATCACCACATAGCTTCTATTCTCCCTGAGCACTTCGAGGTGGGTAAAATAGAAGGCCAGCAATTTTTCGCGCGCTGTAAAGCCTGCGTAATTTTCGTCCTTCTGAATAGCTTTGAGTGTATCTTCCATAAACCCCTTCCAAACCGCTTCTTCGAGCGATTCAAAAGAGCTGAAGAAATTGTAAAACTCCGATTCGCTCATTCCGAGTTCATCGGCGAATGCGAATACCGATTTTGGCCTTTCGCCGTGGATCAATAGCCTTTTGATGTAGGCATCGGTAAGTGTTTTAGCTGTCGGCTTTTTTGTTGTTTTCGTTGCCATGATGCTTATGCTTTAAGTTGCTTTCGCTCCAATTCGTTGATAAATTCCCAGCAGTGCTGATTAAATTCTGCGGCGCGCTCGATGTTGCAAACGTGGCCGCATTTATCAATTATCTGTAAAAATACTTCGCCGTATTTTTCGACGTACTGTTTTGCAGGCTCCAGAAAAACGTGATCCTGAGCACCCATAACTACCAGGCAAGGAGCATTCATTTGTTTGGTAAACAGATCGTGAAGGGTAGTGTTGAGTTTTTTAACCAGCTTTAACCACTTGCGCGCTTCGTGACGCTGTAGTTTTTTCGCTTCTCTGATAAACACCTTCCTACTTGCGGCGTGGTTATTCCGCGGAAGCAAAACCAGTGCAAAAAGCTGGTACAGGGTATTAAAAGGCAGAATTCGCGTAAGCGTACGCGCCAGAAAAGAAAGGGTATTGATCTTGGTACTCATCTTAAAAACGCCACCGGCCAAGATCACCGACTGCACTCTATCTGCAGAGTTTTGCTCGATATGCCTAATGATGATACTCCCCATTGATACCCCGAGAAAATGAGCTCTTTTGATGCTGAGGGAATCCATTACATCAATCACTTCCTGGGCAATGCTCTGAAAATCGAAGGGGTTTTCTTCCTTCACGTTTTTGGAGTCGCCGTGATCTCTTAAATCGACGAGGAGAAGGTTAAACTTTCCCTTAAAGAAATTCACCTGTTTCTTCCACGTTCTCACGCTTCCTCCTGCACCGTGCACAAATACCATCCACGGCGCCTTGAATTCTACGCGATGCAATTCATAATGGAGGATATCTCTCTCTATCATCGCTTGGAAATTTTGTTCATGGATATATGTTTTTGGCGGCTCGACTTGAAGCGCCCTTCTGTATCGGCCGATTTTGCGGCGTGTTTTGTACTGCGGTTTTGCACACGCTTTCTCCACCTTCTAAAACCCGATCCCGAAAGATTGCGGCGCATGAGTTCGATGACTGTTTTCTCTTCCAGATTAAATTGCATTTCAATCGCATCGAAGGTTGTGCGGTCTTCCCAGGCCATTTCTATTACCCGGTCTATTTCTCTTTCGGAGAGTTTTTCTTCTATTTCCTTTACTTTATTCATCACGTTGCTTTCAATATTCCGGTTACGCTACGCACCTTAAACATTTCGAGTACGGTTATAACAATCAAAAGCATCAGCATGTTGTAGCCCATGTCTTCTACGGGAATTGTTATCAATCTTATCCCCATGTTTTCGGCATTGTTGTACCACACAATGGGCTCATCTGTAAAC
>JAIVHP010000275.1:14388-24696 GCA_020201045.1 Flavobacteriales bacterium | reverse complement strand
ATGTAGCCGAATTGGATTTGAAACTCTCCAAGGCGCAGATGTACCCCGAAATTGGATTCGTGTCGAGCTATAACTACGCCCGGTCTGAGTCGGAAATCGGTTTTTTGCAGAGTAATTTAACCACCGGGCTGACCTATGGGCTCACAGCGCGAATCAATATTTTTGACGGGATGAACAACCGCACGCGCAATCAAATGGCGCAGATTACCATCGAGCAGAACAAACACGCGCTCGATCAAACCGCTCTTCAACTGGAAAACGATTTGTACAACGCTTTTGCCGCCTACGAGATGGCGAGGAAACTGAATACGCTGGAACGAGAAAATGTGAAAGTGGCGCAGCAAACACTTGATATCGCAAAGGAGCAAATGCGTCTGGGTAGTATTACCGCCATAGAACTGCGGCAGGCGCAGGTGAATCTGGTGGACGCTGAATTCAGACAAATCCAAACGGCCTATGAGCTAAAATTAGCCGAGACAGAGCTGATAAGACTCAGCGGAGAGCTTATCGGGAGAAATTAAGTTTTTGAGGCAACCTTGAAATTTTACTTGATCTGTGGAAGCGACCACTTGAACTTCACCGACAGCGAACGAAGGATGATGATGAAGAATACGGTGGCAATCATCGTGGTGTACTTCGGGATTTCCATTTCAATAAGCAAAAGGTAAACAATCCCGCCAACGACACATATAGAAGCGTAAAGTCGTCCGCCAAAAATAAGCGGGATGGAGTTGGATAAAATATCGCGCAGCACCCCGCCAAATACGGCCGAAACAGTTCCCATCATAATGGCAACAACTGGCGTTAAGCCCGCGGCCAAGGCTTTCTCAAGACCGATGATGGCGAATAATCCCAACCCGATGGTGTCGAAAATAAACAGGGTTCTGCGCAGTTTTAAGAGATAGGGCAAAAAGAAAAAACTGAGTCCGACAGCTGCAAAGATGGTATAGATGTAATTCTGATCGAGCATCCAACTCACGGGTTGAACGCCAATCATTACATCGCGTAGCGTACCCCCGCCAATAGCCGTAACGAAGGCAATGATGGAAACACCTACAATATCAAATCGCTTTGAAGCCGCGGTGGAAACACCACTCACCGCAAAAACAAAGGTTCCGATAATTTCGAATACGTAAACCAGGTTGATAGGCACAGACGCAATATTAGGACAAAAGGTTGAAAAAGCATTTTCACAAGCGTGAAATTTGCGCTAATCGAATGTGAATATGTGGACAAAAAAAATCCCGGGCATAAGTTGCGCCGGGATTAGGTCGGGGTATTGAAACCTACAGGTTATCTATAAATTTTTGAATTTCTTCTTTCGTCTTGCCTGTTTTTTCCTGAATACGACCGATGAGTTCTTCTTCCTGCCCTTCGGCGTAAGCTAAATCATCATCGTTAAGTTCGCCGTACTCCTGTTTTAGCTTTCCTTTTATTTGATTCCAGTTTCCTTTTAATTTATCACTTATTGCGTTAATCATATCTATCAATTTTGGTTCGCTTGTACAGGTACACTTACTATGCCTTCTTGTGAAGGGTGTAGTAAGAAGGTGGTCAAATGTCTGTTGTTCAGTCTTTAAAGGTTTTTGTGCTAGTCGAGTCGTTTTGTGCCTTTATGGGGGTTTCGCGGGGCTTTACTTCCCCAATTGGTAAAAATATCCCACATGAGGCAATTCATTGTCAAGCCCGGAGTTTATATTTAGCAATCCATTCACATTTCAATTTACAACACCAATGAAGCTTACCATTCCCGCATTTATCACAGGTTTAGCGATAATCCTGTCGGTTTACCTGGCCACTGAAGCTTACAAAAACCGGGATCGCGCCGGCGATAGCATTGCCGTTACCGGGCTGGGCAAGAAAGATTTTAAGTCTGATTTAATTGTTTGGGAAGCGAATTTTGGGAGAAAGGATATGGATCTTCAAAAGGCCTATGCAGCGCTAAAAACTGATCGAGAAGCGGTAGAAAGTTTTTTGAACGAACGCGGCATCGCTGCGGCGGAAGTGCAATTTTCGGCGGTATCGATCGATAAAGATTACGACTATCAGTACGACGACAATGGAAGGCGTTACTCCATTTTTACCGGCCATGCGCTGCGGCAGCGCGTGGAAGTGCAATCGGGCAATATTGAGTTGGTGGAAGATGTGTCGCGACAAATCACCGAATTGATTAACCGCGGCATAGAGATCAATTCTCCGAGTCCACAGTATTATTACACCGGTCTGTCGGACCTAAAGATTGAAATGATCGCATCTGCCACTGATGATGCGCGCGTTCGCGCAGAACAAATTGCAGAAAATGCAGGCGCCGAACTCGGTGAATTGCAATCGGCATCGATGGGTATTTTTCAAATCATCGGTCAGCACTCTAACGAAGATTACTCCTGGGGTGGAACGTACAACACTTCTTCTAAAATGAAAACGGCGACCATCACTATGAAATTGAAATTTGGAATTGAGTAAACTATGATTGAAGGGAATAAATTATCGATAATGCGATGGCGGAGTTCGCTCCTCGCAGTTTTCATTTTAACGGCTTTGTGGAGTTGCCAAACCGATACGCAAACCATATACCTCGTAAGGCACGCCGAAAAAGATTTGACGGATACAACGGATAATCCCGCCCTTACGGAAGCCGGAATAGCCCGCGCGCACCGCTTGCCCGGTGTCTTAAATACTTCTGATATCGATAAAATTTACTCGACGAAATACCGCCGCAATTTAAACACGGTAAAGCCCTTAGCCGATAGCCTGGGCATCGAAATAGCGATTTACGAATGGTATAACTGGAAGCCGATGCTCAGTGAAATTCGGGCCGGAAACGCCGGTGGTACCGTAATCTGTGGCCACGGCGATAATTTGTTGCCCATGATTGAACACCTCGGTGCCACACCACCTGTCGACAGCCTGGGAAAACACGAATACGACAAAATTTTTAAAGTACGCATGAATGGAGATAGAGCCGATGTAAAAATGCTCACCTACTGATCACAGGTCGATTTCCGAGAGAAAGTATCCATCGTAATCAGAGCGACGCATTCGAATACGGCAGAACCCTTTCAAAAAAATTGTAACCCGCCATTCGTTCACCGCGTATAGGTGTCGGATTTCATTAATAAGGTTTAATTGGTGATTAAGGTGAAAAAGGTCGACGCAAGTCGGCCTTTTTCTATATTAACCTATTCATTTAGCTTAATCGCTAACTTTTTGATGTTTGATCCAAAAGCATTTCGCGAAATCCCGAACTCGATTCGTGGTAACCAAAGCAACCCCGAACTTGTTTCGGGGTAAGCGAAGCAATCCCGAACTTGTTTCGGGGCTCTCCGTCCATTCGCCATGCATCTGAGCTCAAACGTCAGTGCTATTTTTTCAAGAGTCAGAAAGACGGGCAGTCGTACTACCTCGGTGGAAAGAGCTTTGGTTGGTTCCCGCTTACCCTGAGCACTGCGGCAACACAACTCTCCGCCATTAGTTTTATCTCGGCTCCGGCCTTCGTGGGATTTAAAGAAGGCGGGGGTATGAAATGGCTCACCTTTGAGTTGGGTGTCCCGCTGGCCATGATTTTCCTGATGATTTTTCTGATTCCCGCCCTCTACAAAGCCAATATCCTCAGCATCTACAGTTTCCTGGAAAGGCGTTTTGGACCGACCAGCCGCACGCTTATCAGTGTGGTTTTCCAACTGAGCAGGGCTTTTGCCACCAGTGTAATGGTGTACGCCGTAGCCTTGATCCTCGAAGGGGTGATGGGGTTCCCCCTCTACATCACCATACTAATTATTGGCCTGGTTACCACGGTTTATTCCTATCAGGGCGGCATGAAGGCGGTGGTGTACGGAGATGTAATTCAAATGCTCCTTCTCTTTGGAGGCTTGATCGTAAGCACGTTTCTTGCTTTGCATTACATCGGGGGATGGAATGCTTTTACCGCAAATCTCGATGTAAACAGATTAACGGTTATCGATTTTGGCTCCATCGGCCTAACCGAAGGCGATCAATTTGGTTTTTGGCCCATGCTTCTCGGTGGGTTTTTTCTTTACGCCTCCTATTACGGCACAGATCAAACCCAGGTGCAGCGGCTTTTGTCGGCTAAAAACATGAAGACAGTGCAAAAAACATTGTTATTCAATGGATTAATCCGATTCCCAATTACCTTTTTCTACTGTTTGATGGGGTTGATTATCGGTACGATGGTGCTCACCACTCCGGAGTTTTTAGCGGCTATTCCCGCAGATAAACCCGACTTGATGATTCCAGTTTTTATCCGCGACTACTTACCGGTAGGCGTGAAAGGATTGCTCATTGTAGCCGTGCTATCCGCTGCCATGTCGTCGGCGAGTTCGGCCATTAATTCCATAGGCGCTACCACAATGGAAGATGTGGTCAATCGCAAAAAGCGACTGGACGATAAGGCCTATGTACGGTCTTCTCGATTGGTTTCTGTTTTTTGGGGAGTGGTGTGTACGGCGCTGGCATTTTTTGTGGGCGATATTGCCGATACGGTGATTGAAGCGATCAACAAAATCGGGTCGGTGTTTTACGGGCCTATTTTTGCCACATTTATCAGCGCAGCGCTCATAAAACGAATCAACGGCGCAGGTGCCAATGCCGGCCTTATTGCCGGAGTAGCTGTGAATGTGTACTTGTGGCTGCGGGTTCCCGAGCTGTTCTGGTTTTGGTGGAATCTCACAGGAGCAGTGGTTTCTATAGCCGTTGCACTTGTGGTGAGTAAAGCCTATTCTGATCAGGACACCTTTTCGCTCGATCATAACTGGAAGGAAACGAATTGGAAATACGTATTTATACTTTTGGGCTTCTTCGCCTTTATGGTAGTTTTTGATATGCTGCTGCCGTATTTCTTTTAAATCACAGAAGTTCTTCCAGCTTTTTGCAATAAATACCAATATTTGGTACTTTTCGGTAAAATTTTAATTATGAGTAAAAATACATCTATATCACTTGGAAATTATTTTGACCAATTCGTAAGTAGCCAGGTTTCTGCCGGACGATATAAAAACGTAAGCGAGGTAGTTAGAGCTGGACTCAGACTTTTGGAAAATGAAGAAAGCAAGGCAATTGCATTAAGAAATACTATCCGGGAAGGGATCAATAGCCCACGCGTAGAAGATTTTGATTTTGACGAGAACCTGAAAAAATTGAAATCAGAAAAAAGAAAGGATGGCTAAGGTTATATTCAGACAGGGAGCCATTGACGACTTAAATGATATTTGGGACTACACTTTCGAAAAGTGGTTAGAAAATCAAGCTGATAAGTATTACGCAGCAATAAAGTTTTCCTGCAAAGCGATTGGAGAATATCCAGATCTGGGAAAGGAGTATTTCCACATTAGCCAAAATCTACTCGGATTGAAATCTGGAAACCACATCATTTTCTACCATTTGATTTCTGATGATGAAATTGAAGTTATTCGAATCTTACACGAAAGAATGGATTTGAAAATTTGATTGACCAAATAGAATACAGCATTCAACATTAAATCATAGCCACCCATGGCAAATGTTCAATCAAACCTGCGATTCATACATTTAGCGATAAATTCAATTCATGAATATTTTAATTGCTCCCGATAGCTTTAAAGATGCCCTCGACGCCGCAAATGTCGCGGAGCATATCTCGAAAGGCCTTAAAATGGCCGATCCGAAATTTGAGATTGAGTTGCTGCCAATGGCCGATGGGGGTGAAGGAAGTGCCAAGCTGGTTTGCGAAATTGCCGGCGGAGAGTGGGTGGATGGCAAAACGTTCGACGCTTTGTTGCGCCCGATAACGGCCGGGTTTGCCTGGTTTCAAAAGAAAAACCTGGCCATCGTAGAGCTCGCCGAAGCTTCGGGTCTTCAGGGGCTAATCGGCGCGGCGCGCAACCCGATGCGCACATCTACTTTTGGCACGGGTGTTCAAATCAAACAAGCCATAGAACGAGGGGCAAAGGAAGTCTTGATTACCCTTGGGGGGAGTGCAACCCAAGATTCAGGCACGGGTATGGCGGCGGCATTGGGCTTTCGCTTTTATTCGGGAAATGAAGAAATTGCAAAGCCTTCCGGCGGAGACCTGGAGGAGATTACCCGAATTCTTCCACCCACAAGCGATTTGCTCCGCGATGTGAAAATCACGGCGCTCTGCGATGTAGACAATCCCCTTTTGGGAGATCGCGGTACAGCGGCCGTCTACGCACCACAAAAAGGCGCCATTGCTAAAATGGTCAAAGCGCTGGAAAGGGGAAATCAGAATTTATCCGATAGGGTTTCCACTTTTTTGAAGGGAAAAGAGTGGCACAAAATACCCGGATCGGGCGCCGCTGGCGGTGCCGGATTTGGTGCGATGGCGTTTCTGGGAGCCGCCCTAAAACCGGGAGCCCCCGAAATGATGAGCCTGCTCCATTTTGAAGAAAAGCTCGCCAGAGCCGATTGGCTGATTACCGGAGAAGGACGTATTGACAATCAAACGGTGCACGGTAAACTCCTGGCGGCTCAGGGAAAATTAGCAGCAAAGCATGGCGTACCGGTAATTGCGCTTTGTGGTCAGGCCGATATCACCCCCGAATCCATGCAATCTATCGGACTCACCGCGGTTTTCCCCCTGGGTAATGGAGCCCGAACCCTGACCGAATCACTTCGAAGTACAGGCGACGACCTCGTGCGAATGGGCTACCAAGTGGGGCGCATTATTTGTAAGTCGCAAACCTAAACCGGATTTCAAAGCATCGCCTTGTTTTACGATGTAACCAAAGATTTTTTTTGAAGGATCTTTTTGAAAAGGTGAGGACGCATGATGGATTTCGGGGTAAGTCGCGAAGACGTATCGAAGTCAGGTTTCGAATCAACATCTTATTATGTGTTTTAATACGTAGAATCGGGTTTTAACCCGATTGACGAAACCCCCTCCGCGTCACCGCTCGTGGCGCAATGAAGCCAGATGTTACATTTGGCCGAAACACCAAACCACCCCCCCTTTGTAAATTATCCTTCCCATAACATTGGTTTCTGTGATCTGCCTTATTTTGCGCACTTAATTTTACACCATGCGAATATTATTGTGGCTGGCGGCCTCCCTACTTTCTTTTGCCACTTACGGCCAAAACCTTATCCAATCGGGCCCTATGAATGGGTACAGCGAAATACGCGAAGCGCTTATTTGGGTGCAAACCACCGAAGCCTGTGAAGTAGAACTCGTGTACTGGCCCGATTCGTTGCCATCCGAAAAAATGCGCAGCGAACCCGTTCATACGCAAAAGAGCGAAGCATTTACCGCGAAGCTTATTGCCGACGGGGTAGAGCCGGGCGGACGATACGGTTATTCCATTTATGCGAATGGCGAAAACCAAACTCCAGATCTCAATCTCTACTTCCATACCCAGGAGTTGTGGCAGTATCGCCGCGATCCGCCAAACTTTACCATTGCCGCCGGAAGTTGCGCCTATATCAATGAGCCCGAATACGACCGCCCCGGGAAGGGTTACGGAGGCAATTACCGGATTTTCGATAAAATTGCCGACGCCAATCCCGATATGATGCTCTGGCTGGGCGATAATTTTTACCTCAGGCAGGCAGACTGGTTTACCCAAACGGGAATTTTCGCGCGCTACACGCATACCCGAAGCCTTTTAGAAATGCAACGATTGCTTCGTACCACCCACCACTACGCCATTTGGGACGATCACGATTTTGGCCCCAACGACAGCAACCGCTCTTTTCCCCACCGCGATAAAACCCGAAAAGCTTTTGAGCTATTTTGGGGAAACAACGGTTATGGGGTCGATGGAAATGGCGGAATCACCAGTGCCTTTCAGTTCAACGATGTGCATTTTTTTCTGCTCGACAACCGCTGGAATCGAAATGCGGCATCGCTTAAAACCGATACGCCACAGGTATTTGGGAAGGCTCAAATCGATTGGCTCATTGAAAGCCTGAAATACAGCCGGGCGCCGTTTAAAATTGTGGCAACGGGCGGTCAAATTTTAAATGATGCAGCCGTTTACGAGAATTACGCCAATTACCCACAAGAGCGAGATCTTCTTCTAAACCGAATAGCAGATGAGGGCATCAAGGGGGTAATCTTCCTTACCGGCGACCGCCATCACGCCGAGCTAATTAAAATGAAAGTGAACGGAACGCTGCTCTACGACATCACCACCTCGCCCCTTACCGCGGGAACCCATGCGGGTGGCGATGAAGAAACCACCAATCGGGTGGAAGGAACCCTCTACAACGGCCATAATTTTGCACTGCTCGAAGTTTCGGGGCCGCGCAAAAATCGCGAAATGAAAGTGCGCATGATGACCGCCGATGGGGAGGAAGTCTGGAGTCGCGTGATTTCAGCATCGGAGTGGCATAAAGACTAGCCAAAGTCGCTTTCGGAAATCTCAAATGCACTTGGAGTTGGTGCGGTATACATCAAATTGCGTCTGCAATTGTTGATTTACGATTTACGATTTGGGATTTAGTCCGTTTTGATTGGTTTTCAAACAATTGATCCATAGGTGTATAACCCAAATTAAACATGGCATCCATCAGACTGAGTCGGAAACTCCCCCTTGATTCCTCCCCAAAAAAGGGAAATTGTCATTCCGATGCGCAGCGAGGAATCTCAAAGTCAGTAACGGATAGTTTGATAAACAAATCCGCTTTGGATTTGGGAGCATTTCCGTTTGTTTGGCAAAGTGTTAATCTGTAAAGGAGCACCTCGTTTTTCATTCCGCCGAAACCCTCTCCGAGTCATTGCGAACCGCTTGCTTCTGCGGCCGTTCATTGCGTGTTAAATCCCCGGGTTGGCACCCGGGGTTATTTATGTTCTACCGCTCCGCGGTAGGCGGAGCAACCCTGCTCTTGTTTCGGTGTAGTTTGCCGCTCCGCAGTCTGCCTAAGGCTGACTGCGGTCAGAGTCTTCGCGGAGCTGCAAATGTGAAAATAAGCGTATCCCGTTTCGAACCAAAAGAAAAAACTCCTGACCCTATGGAGTCGCAATTGTGTTTAACGAGTTTTAATATTCTCCTGCGGTAAACATTTTAAATAATACGTATGTTTGTACATATAATGTTAAGACAAATAAATATGAGCAAATTAAAAATAGCAGTATTGTATTACAGCTCCACCGGAGCGAATCATCAGATGGCCAAGTGGGCCGAAGCGGCAGCAGAGAGCACAGGTGCTGAGGTAAGAAGGCGGTTTTTCCGCGAAACAGCACCGGAAGCGGCGATCGCGCAAAACGAAGCATGGAAATCGTTTCACGATAATATTGGCAAGAAGGAGACGCCGGCAGAACTCGACGACCTGGAATGGGCAGATGCAATTGTATTTTGTGTTCCCACCAGATACGGAAACCTGCCCGGTCAGGCCGCAGCTTTTATCGACACTACAGGTGGGCTGTGGTTTAATGGAAAACTTGCAAACAAGATTGTAACCGGAATAACCAGTGCGCAAAACCCACTGGGTGGACAGGAGTCTACGTTGACTACACTCTACAAAACAATGATGCATTGGGGTGCCATTATCGTACCTACCGGCTACACCGATAAAGCGCTGTTTGCCGCAGGCGGAAATCCATCGGGTACATCAGCCACAGTAAGCGGCTCCGGCGAAATTCAAAATGCAGATGCTGTAAAAGCCGCGATTACCCACCAGGTAAAGCGACTTGCTGGTATCGCAGAAAAAATGATTTAACAACCCAACCCGTAAACCAAAAAAGGTCGGCCGCAGTTGCCGGCCTTTTTTGTTTTAGGTTTTTCAAAGTATGGCTTTTCTTCCGCTTTTTACAATTTTCAATCGTCAAATTCTACCTCAGTTTAGCCGAACGGTACACCTCCTCGCCGTGAATATAGGTTGCCAATACCCTTGTTTTGAGAATGTCTTCTTCCGGAGCTTTGATTAAATTACGGTCTAATACAACGAAATCGGCTTGTTTTCCAACTTCCAGGCTTCCTTTTTTATCGTCTTCAAAACTGGCCAGCGCCGCCCAAATGGTGATGCCGCGAAGCGCTTCCTGACGAGTGAGCGATTCTTCGGGCCGAAAGCCTTCTTCGGGCTCTCCAAATCTATTCTTGCGAAACACCGCCGCGTAATAGTTTTCGATGGGTGAAATCCGCTCTACCGGGAAATCTGTTCCCAGGGCGAGCAGGCCGAGTTCTTTTTTTAGGGTGCGGTAAGCGTAGGCATTTTCCATCCGTTCGGCACCTAAACGGTCTTCGGCCCAGGGGCCATCTGATGTGGCGTGCACCGGCTGTACCGAAGGAATAATCCCGTAATCGCCAAACATCAGCCGGTCGTCGTGCGATACAATTTGGGCGTGCTCAATCCGCC
>JAIVHP010000275.1:0-14357 GCA_020201045.1 Flavobacteriales bacterium | reverse complement strand
CGGTCGTTCATCCGCTCCAGAACGCTTTTGTAAAGCTTCAAAACGTGCGCATTTGCCGAATCGCCAATGCAGTGGGTGTTTAATTGAAAATCGTTTTCCAGGCAGGCAGTTGCGAAAAGGTCAAAAACCGAATCGGTGAGGAGTTGAATTCCGTAATTCTCCGGATCGTCGGCGTAGGGCTCTTTGAGCAATGCGCCTCTTGAGCCAAGCGCTCCGTCGCTGTAAAGTTTTACCGATCGCGCAGTAAGTCTGTCGCTCAGAATGGGCCCCTGCTCCATCTGCTCCAGGGTTTCTGCATTGGGATTAAACATGGCGTAAACCCCCAATTTGAGTTCACCTGACTTGTGAAGGCTATCGATAAATAATACATCTGCTACGGACAGTCCCGCATCGGTAACGGTGGTGAGCCCGGCTTCAATGCAGGCTTGTTCGGCTTCAGCAATAAGCTTTAAGCGCTCTTCTCGGTCTAATGGTTCTACTACTGCTTCCATCAATTCTGTGGCGCGGTCGATTAGAATTCCCGTAAGGTCACCACCTTCTGTTTTTTCGATTTTCCCTCCGCTGATCTTTGTGTTTTGATCTATCCCGGCAAGGTCTAAGGCGGCTTGGTTTACAAGTGCAGCATGGCCGTCTACGCGGGTTAAGAAAACCGGCCGGTCGGGAAAAAATTCATCTAGTTGTGTTTTATCGGGGAAACTTTTTTCGGGCCACGTGTTTTGATCCCATCCGCGGCCAACCAACCAATTTCGGTCAGATGTTTTGGCGAAATCTCCCACGCGATCCAGCACGTCATCAAAAGATTCGGTTTCGAACAGGTTGATTTCACCGCGGTTGTTTGCCGATCCCAAGAAGTGAGAATGGGCGTCGTAAAACCCGGGAAATACTGTCATTTTTCGCGCATCTACTTTCTCTTTTGCGCTGTACTTATTCAGAATTTCGCGCTCGGCGCCCAGAGCCACTATTTTGCCATCGGTTATTGCCATTGCATTGTATGCACTAAAATTATCGTCGATGCTGTAAATATTTGCATTGTGTACCACCAGATCAGCTTCTTCGCCTTTGTAGCACGATTGCAGAAGTGCACCCGCAGTGAAAGCCAGGAGAAGTAATCGAGTCGTTCTGTATTGGAGTATTTGATTTTGAACCATTTTAATTTTTTTAGTCATTTCGGTGAATCATGAATGCATTGGCCTGTGCGGTTGGGGTCACTTCGATGTCGTTTATGCAAACCCGCGCAGGCGATTGAACTGCAAAGCAAGCAATTCGGGCAATATCTTCCGCGAGTAGCGGATCGTACCCGTCGTATACGCGAGAAGCTTTTTCTGCGTCTCCTTTATAGCGTACCAGCGAAAACTCGGTTTCTGCCAGGCCGGGCCTGATTTGGGTTACCCTTATTCCGTATGGCAGCAGCTCCTGCCGCATAGACTTGCTCAGGGCATTTACCGCGTGTTTTGACGCGCAGTACACATTGCCGCCCGGGTACACTTCGGTTCCCGCAATGGAACCTACGTTTACAATATGCGGAGAAGAGCTGTTTTTGAGAAGGGGTAAAACGGTGCGGGTAGTGTAGAGTACCCCCTTAACGTTGGTGTCGATCATTCCATCCCAGTCTTCCGGATCGCCGTTTTCCAATGTCGACTTTCCCAGAGCCAATCCCGCGTTGTTTATCAGAACGTCAATATTTTTCCAATCGGCTGGAAGGCTATTTACCGCTTCTTCAACATCTTTCTGAACCCGAACATCAAAAGCCAGGGCTGCGGCTTTCGCCTTTCCTTCACCCGTGAGTTCAGACACCAATAGATCTAAACGGTCTTTTCGTCTGCCGGTCACAATCAGTCGGAATTCTTCGCGGGCAAATGCCTGCGCCATGGCCTTTCCAAAACCGGAAGTAGCACCGGTAATCATCACAGTTTTCATAAGCTTTTCACAAGTTTTCTGAGTGCGGGAAATCGGCGTTGAAGTTTAATGTGGTCGGTAAGGCCAAATATAAGAACAAACAAAAATATAAGCGACGGCACCTTATACCTTACCAAAGCGCCGAGAATACTGACCACTTCTCCGGTTAATACTCCCATTACCAATGCAAAGCTAGCCGAAAAGGCGAGTATGGGGATGGCAAGTCCGTAAGGTTTTTTGAAATTCCAGGCCATTAGCAAAAGGCAAATCATTAAAAACAGGTTCTCCAGGGCTGGTGGAATGTAGGTGATTTTATCCCACTCCCACGGCCAGGGGCGCAGATAGGTGGTGGTTAGTGCTTCGGGGGCGTGCAGTACAACATCGGCAGATTGGCGGATTTCGGGCAGTTCAATCGCCGAGCCCGAATTGCTCTGTTCGGCCACATTCGCAAAGGCTATTTGCTTCAGCCCCATAATGCGAGGTACATCCAGTTTGTCTGAAATATATCCACCTGCAAAAACCAGAATCAGCGCCAGTAGATGGGGGAGGGCAAACCAAAAATAGAATTTCCTTCCCTTAAAGGCCTTAACCAGAATAAGGCCCAATATGGCCGGAGCCATGCACTGTAACACATAACCCTTGGTGATGAGAAGCAGCGCGAATCCCAGAAAAAGGGAGAAAATGTCTGCTTTGCTATGTTCGCCGTAAATCCATCTAAAAAAACCGAGCACAAACAGGCCAAGGCCCATGATCAATATCGATTCTTTTAGCACGCCCGAAGCCCAGAACAAAACGCTGGGCAAGAGAAAAACAGCGAGAAACATGGCTGCCTTTTTTCGCGGAAAGTAGGCGGCGAGAAGTTTGTAGATCGCAACCAATCCAATAAGGGTGAAAAAACTCCCGTAATGGTCTGAATAAACTTGTGTGAAGGCTATTCCACAGATCAGCTTGAGCACAAAAACCCCGGCAAAATACTTGCGCTTCACCCCCGGAACGTCAAAAAAGTTCCAGTAGAATACAATGCAGATAAAAACAGCCGCGTATAATGCAAAGAGTAGAAAATCCACTTTTTAATTTTGCCCTAAATTAAATGCATTTTAGGGAAGTGGAAAATGAAGGGCTTTGAATCCGATTCATTTCTTGCCATCTTGTGAATTGGGTGGGGTAAGTTCCGATAAATTTAAACTGAAACACACCTTATGCTCAACTCAAATTCACAATGTTTCGATGTGATGATGGCGCTCTTTTAAAACCTTTGATGTCAATTAGATTCCGTATATTGGGATGAAATTCACTATAAAACTAAAACCGATGAAAAGATTTAAACTTAACTCTCTCTCTCTCTATCTAGCCCGAAGCGCATATTGTGTTTGCTAATTTTACTCAGTTCCTTCGCAGCTTTTGGGCAGGAAGTAGTGAAAGTTGGGAATAAGACACTTTGCGATGCTGATGCAACTGTTCAGTGGTCCGATAGTCAAGGTAATCCCGTTGGTACCACCAACGTCACTGTAAATGCAAATTCCTTTTGGACTTTTAATATTCCTTCGGGGTATTTTATGTGTAAATTCTTCTTGGACGTACCTGGCGGAGTTCAAGATGAGTTCAAAATTTACGGTTCACTAAGTGGATGTTCAGCGCTAAACAGCGAATCTAACAGTAACTGTTACAATTATATCGTTACAGATGTTGATGGTCCCGAATACTTTATTGAAATAGCCGATATTTAATGGTTGTACTTCGTTTTGAAAATACCGTTTGCAAGATACTGTTTGGGCTATGGATACTTGGTTTACACCCATCTGTTTGCATTGGACAGGAAATGGGTTTACTCCATTTTAGAAAATTAATGCATCAGGAAGTTTCATCGAGTACTCCACAGCTTTACAAAGTCTCGGATACCTTGTACGCAATGAAAATCACAACTTCCGAAGATTATTTGGATGTTGGAGTTTGGCAGCCATTTGGCATGCCCGCCAATGCAGAAGATTTAGAGATGAAGTATCTCTTGTACGACGAGAATCTATTCCCTTTGCGCATGTTTGAACTAAAAGCGTTTTTTAGTACCGATCCGCCGTATTTTCAAGCCGGAGAAAATGTGATAGTGGGGTTTGATTTACCCTATGAGGGGAGTGTAGGTGGATTGCCCAATATTTCAGAACTGGGATATCCATCGATTCAATATTACTTCCCAGAATATTCGTTTTCTAACACAATTTTAGAGTATAACATGGTTGAGAATACTTTGGAGCAACCATTCAGTGTGAGCGAAGAGCCAATTACTTTATTTTCAAATCAAAATGATGAGCTAATTCCAGAGCCTTATCACGGAATGCTCCAATCTACAGGCCACAACTTTTACCGCTTCGAATCATATCCAATAGTGATGCCATCCGATTCTAAGTTAATCATGAATTTCAGAGCATTCGGCGAGCATAGCTTGAATGGAAACGAAGAAGTGAATTTCGGAACCGAATCCATTAGTCTCGGCTGGTTAGTTTACGATATTCAAAACGGAACGACCGAAATGGTTGCTATTGGTTCGGATGAAGGTCAATTGGTATCTTACGGCCTATTCCCATCAGCCCAGTCGGGATATTTTTACCGAGTCGGTCTAAATCAGGGAATGAGCAACCCTTTCAATCCCAATGGAGAACTATTCAATTTTGCACCAAACGATTCCGCTTTTGTAGCCTTTATTTCTAAAGAACACGAAGATGGCTCTACGATTTGGACAGCTCCGCTTTACAGCTATATGAACAGCAGGTACAAGCAATACGATCCGACCCTTGATTTAAATCAGCCAGTACTCCAAACAACACCAATTTTTGAGAAAATCGTAGAGTTGGAAGGGAAAGTGTACATCCCATCCAGGCAGTCATTTGAGCTTTACAGTCAGGGAGAATTCGGAGCAGAAAGAGATACCCTGTGGTGTACCGATTTCTTTGGAAATGAAACTTTCGAAAATGATTCGGTTCCGCTTTACAATGGATTTCCAAACCCTGGAATTAATCCGAATTACCGGCTCGAAAAGGCGCAGAGCATTATTAGGGTGGTAGATGAGATGGGGATGCCTTATAAAACTCTATCCTTTACAGATGCATCTATGGGATTAGATTTGGGGTTTGTTGAGTTTAATAGAACGTTTTCGAATCACTTATTCAAAATCGCAGATTCACTGGCCTGGGTCAATTATTACAATGTGAACTCAGATTCTACATACACGCTCGAGCGGAAATCGGCTGAAGGCACATCGAGTTCTTTTACGGTTTCGGTACCGGCCGGAAAAGGTAGTTTTTTGGTTTGGCTAGATGCCGAGCTCAACCTTTTGGATACGTGGATATTTCCCTTCGAAAACCCACAAGCCCTCTATGGAATGAACATAGAATCGATGTATTCCTACGGAACAGATTCACTCCTGGTGCAGGGAATTATCAGGTCGGGTACATCCACGACACTGGATATTTTCGGCGACTCGGAATTCGAGACTTTCAGCACTACTTCTACCTTTTTTGCCATCTACGGCGATGGGGAGCTCCTGAGTACCGATGAGAAACCCCCTGCAAAGGAGCTCGCTATTTACCCCAACCCCGGCAAAAGCAGTATTCAAATTACCGGCATAACGGAAAGTGGCGAATTGCGCATTTTTGATATTTCTGGCAGGTTGGTGATTTCAAAAAGGGTATTACCGCAAGGCGAGCCGGCAAGATTGGATATTTCAGCTTTATCGCCGGGAGTGTACACAGCGGTATTTCGCGGAGCTGCGAAAAGCGGTGCCGGGAAGTTTGTGAAGCAATAGATTGTATGCGGTTTGCAGAAGAGTCCGGTTTTTAAGGTGTTGTTAATAGGTGAATTAGCTCGCGTTTATTCGTGTTCTGAGTTTTTCCGGCTTACACCTATGCTTATCCAATCTGCCAGACGCTAAAATCCCGAAAGTCATTTTTGTTTGGTATATTGAGCTGTGAAATCAGTTAAAAATGAATGATATGATAAAAGTTATGCTTAAGTCTCTCTCTCTCTCTCTCTCTAACCCAAAGAGTATAATGTGTTTGATGATTTTACTCACTTCCTATGCAGCTTTTGGGCAAAGCGAAGTAAAAATCCAAAATAAAACCGATTGTGAAATGACGGTCACGGTTTATTGGACGAATGGCAATCAGGTTCAGGCGCAACAACCAGTGAGTGTTTCTCCGGTATCGATCCAGACGATAGTTGGCCCCGCTGGAACCGTTTTCTGTAGAATGGAATCAGACTTTACGGGAGGTGCTAACCCGGATATTATAAATTACTCTCAAGCTTCGGCACAACCAGTGGCACAATGTGTCGCAACTGATTTTGTTGGTGGAAATACTTGTTACAGTGTGGTGGTCTTCGATGGTGCAACCCTATATGTAGGGCTTTAAAGGCTTTAGAACATGAAAAATCTTCAATTCATACTGTTTGCAATTGCAGGATTCTTGAGTAGTGCTGTATATGCCCAATCACCCGACTTACTCCATTTCAAAACGTTTGACATTACAATGTCAAATCAAATAAATTATCGACAGCCGTTTTTTAGTCAAATTTCCGATTCTCTGTTTATTCTCAAAATCGGATCAGAAGCAGAAGAGATTGATGTTGGCATTTATGAAAACGAGTTTGTGCAAGTAGAAAATAGCAGTTTGGTTGAAAAATATCTGATTTACAACGAAAATCTCGAATACCAGGAGATGTTCGAAATGATGGATATGTCACGTATTCCACCGCCCTATGCTATCGTGGACGACGTGATTTACATGGGGTTTGATTTTCACCCCGTACTTAATTCCATTTTTTCCACTGAAGATATTCCCCCACTTGAGTCGGTTCCAGATCTACAATCGTCTTTTGCGGAGACATCACTCTCAAATTTGACTGTTGGATACGATATGGGTAATAACTTGCTTACAGAAGTGTTTAGCGTAAGTGGAATACCAGTGGTCAGTTTATCGAGTCCGACTATCGGCCATGCGGAACCATGGCCTGGATTTTTAGAATATACCGGGTTGAGAAATTATCGGGAAAACACGGTGCCACTCGTCCTTGTAAACGATTCGCTTTTGGTGTTTCACTTTCAAGCAATCGGAGACCACTCTTTAAACGGGCTACAGGATCTCTCAACGAGTACCGGTCAGGTAGGATTGGGCGTGGTAAAGAAGAATCTGGAAACCGGCGAAACTGAAATGACCGCAATGGGCGCATCGGGAAAAAATATATTTACCTATGGGCTATATCCGTCAGAAAATCCAAATACATACTACAGAACAGGCTTTGTACAGGGCGAAAATATACCTTTTAATCAGGCCGGAGAGAACTTTCCATTTGCACCGGATAATAACAGCGGGGTGGCGTTCTTTGCCAAAGATAATGTGAACGGAACTACGGAGTGGGTGGTGCCCCTTTTCTCGTTTATCAATCAGTTGTACGGCTCGTCTTCCGGTTCGGAGCCAAATAACAACGCTGGATTTAGAAATCGCTGTAAATTCGGAAGTCCCATTGAGTTTAGTGAAAAAGTTTACATACCGCTTCGAACGCAGTTTCGAGTGAGTAATGGCAATGAAAATCAACCGGAGCCCGACTCCCTGATATTTACAGATTTTTTCGGTCAGCAAACTACCACCAATCCGTATTTACCCTTAATCGCATCAAACGGCGATGTTGATTCTCTGTTTCGAGTGGAACAACCCTTGAGCTGCATAAAGGTCATCGACAATATGGGAGTGCCAGAGCGTGTATTGAAGTTCATAGACAAAACACATGTATTCAATTCTTTTCCTATGGCGTATCAGAATAAGTTGTTTGCCACTGGTGATTCTCTCGCCTGGATAAACTATTACAACCTCGAATCAGATACGACATATCAGTTGATTAACGCTACAACTTCTGAACTTGCAGATACCATAGCATTGGATTTGCCTGCGGGCAAAGGGGTTTTTTTACTCTGGCTTGATGAGAGCTTGAATATTCTCGATACCTGGATTTTTCCCTCAGGTAGTCAAGCGGATAACGATATACTACAAATAAGTCATATTCACCCGATGAGTGGGGATTCCATTTTTGTTCAGGGGCACATTCCCCAAGGTTCCACTACCACTTTGGATATATTTGGCAGTTCACCCCCGGAAACCTACAATCTGAGCAAAGGTTTTTTCGCCATCTACGGCGAAGGGGAGCCCGTGAGTACCGATGAGAAAAGCCCCGCAAAGGAGCTCTCTATTTACCCCAATCCCGCCAAAAGCAGTATTCAAATTACCGGCATAACGGAAAGCGGCGAATTGCGGATTTTTGATATCTCCGGAAGGTTGGTGATTTCAAAAAGGGTATTACCGCAAGGCGAGCCGGCCAGGCTAGATATCTCTGCCCTTTCGCCCGGGGTGTACACCGCGGTTTTCCGCGGAGCCACCACAAGCGGTGCAGGGAAGTTTGTGAAGCAGTAGGTAATAATATTGATGAGAAATCATTTTTTGTAGAACGATCGTTTTAGAAAATTGCTCAGAATTTATTTGGCCCAGATGTCTTCTCTGCGAATGTCAGCGACTAAAAGCTCTCGATGAAGATCCTGAAAGTCAGGTAACTTTCCTATATTGTGGATGCAAATCACATAAAAACCAATGAAACGAAAAACGTTATGCTCAACGCTCTTTCTCTCTAGCCCGAAAGGCACATTATGTTTACTAATTTTACTCAGTTCCTTCGCCGCTTTTGGACAAGATGAAGTAAAAATCCAAAATAAAACCGATTGTGAAATAGCAGTTGTTATCTACTGGACGAATAGCCAGCAGGTTCAGGGACAATCAGTAACCATTTCTCCCTTCACAACAACCACCGTCGTTGGTCCGGTAGATTCAGAATTTTGTAGAATTGAAGCTGACTTCCCCGGGGGAGTGAATCCGGAACTTATTTATTATTCAGGTACTGCAACTCCCGCATCGGAATGTCAGGGAGCACCCGCTACAACCCAAAACGCCTGTTTTAATGTTCAACCGGTTTTTGGAGGAAGCAGTCCTTCCTGGATTTTAGCCGTGGGCAATAACCCCTAAAATCAATTTACGATGCGTTTAAAAAATTTAGGTTTAATTTTGATTCCCATACTCTTGAGCGCCCCGTTGTTTGCTCAGAATTTGCTCCACTATAAATCCTTCGAAGGTGTGAGCAGACCAGGTTTCACTCAAGTATCAGATTCTGTTTTCGTGTTTAAAGTACGCTATGGAGCAGACGAAATAGACGTTGGCCTTTTTGAAAGCGATTACGTCCCGATTCAAAATACAGATCTGAGCGAAAAGTACTTGATATACAATCAAAATCTCGAATTCCAGGAAATGTTTGAGCTTATGGATATGACCAGGAGCTTGCCTCCGATCCAATTGCGTGGAGATAAGCTTTACCTCGGCTTTGATATCGCTCATTTTCTTCTTTTTCTTATTCCCCCTTATCAAATTCCCGAGCTAGAAGCGCTACCGCCTTTGCAATCCGATTTTGAGCAAACTTCCATATCAAATATGGTGCTAAGTTATGATTTGGTAGAAGATGAGCTTTCAGAAGTGTTTAGCGTAAGTGGCTTAGAACTTGTTACGAGTCCATCAGCGGGATACGGTTTGAATGAGCCCTGGAGCGGACTAGTCAATTACTCGGGTTTGGGGACTTACCGCTTTGAAAGTGCCCCAATGGTTGTTCTAAACGACTCCTTAATGGTTTTTAACTTTCACGCTTATGGAACGCACAATTTAAACGGATTGCAAAATCTATCCACCAGCAACAATCAAATTAGCCTGGGAATAGTAAATAAGAATTTGGCAACCGGCGAAACTGAAATAACTGCATTAGGAGCATCGGGCAAAAATCTAATTACGTATGGACTGTTTCCGTCCGAAGTTCCAGATTCCTATTTCAGATTAGGTTTTGTACAAGGCGAGAATGTTCCATTTAATCAAGCCGGAGAAGTTTTTCCCTATTCCCCAGATGTTAACACAGGCGTCGTATTCCTGGCCAGGGATAATTCGGAAGGCAATACAGAATGGGCAGTGCCGCTTTATTCATACACCAATCAGTTGTACGGAACATTGGCTACACCAGAATTGCCAAATAATGCAAATTTCAAGGCAGGTCCTGATTTAGGTGCCCCAATTGAATTGAGTGGAAATGTGTATGTTCCCGAACGATCCAGATTTCGCCTTACGAATGGCAATGATGATCAGCCCGAACCAGATTCCCTGATATTTACCGATTTTTTCGGAGTTCAAACAACTAACCACCCTTACATCCAAGGTTATAACAATAGTGGTGATCCGGAGTCATGGAGAATTGAAAAACCTCAGAGCACTATACGGGTCATTGATAGCGGAGGTAATCCATCGCGGATTTTAAAGTTCACGGATAATTCCCTGAAAGCTATTGGTTCGTGGCCGGATTTTAATCATCTTTTTAGACTTGGCGATTCCCTTGTTTGGGTTAATCAATACAAAAATGCGGCGGATACCAGTTTTCAAATTATAAATGCTACTTCCGCAAATATGGCAGATACTTTTGATTTAGACCTACCAGCCGGGCAGGGGGTATTTTTGCTTTGGTTAAATGAGAACCTTAGCATCGTTGACACTTGGATTTTTCCATACGAAAACGCTTCGGCAGATTTCGCATTTGAGATTAACCATGTTCAATCCATTCATTCTGATTCGATTCTGGTTCAGGGTCGGTATGAATCTGGAACATCTCTGAATCTCGATATTTTTGGTGATTCGCCATGGGAGACGTATGATGCAGCGGGTGGTTTTATAGCCGTCTACGGCGATGGGGAGCCCGTGAGCACTCGCGAGAACAGCCCAGCAAAAGAACTCGCCATTTACCCCAATCCCGCCAAAAGCAGTATTCAAATTACCGGCATAACGGAAAGCGGCGAATTTCGAATTTTTGATATCTCCGGAAGGTTGGTGATTTCAGAAAGGGTATTACCGCGAGGCGAGCCGGCCAGGCTAGATATCTCTGCCCTTTCGCCCGGGGTGTACACCGCGGTTTTCCGTGGAGCCACCACAAGCGGTGCAGGGAAGTTTGTGAAGCAGTAAAAACATGATTTTTTTAAGCGTTTTGCTCGAAATGTGCACGTATGTCAGCTTTGCCGGAAGAAATTTGCACGCGATCTATGCACACCATAACTCCACCGCAGTCAAAATTGAAGTCTAACTCATAGCTCGGGCGTAAATACCCCGACGGCCCTTTCTAATAAAAGAGCTGTTTTCTTCTTTAACAGTAAGCCACCAGCTCCGCGCCATTCGATTTTCAAGATGCGTTTACCACGCCGTTTAACTGCGATAAAATAAGTACTTTTGTGGCCTAAATCTCCAATATTTACTATGGATACGCTTACAAAAGACGAATCGACACTTGAACAGGCAAAAGACCTGGGGCTCCTCCCCGAAGAATTTGAAATGGTTAAGAAAGTTTTGGGCCGTACGCCCAATTTTACAGAGCTTTCTATTTTTTCAATTATGTGGTCTGAACACTGCTCCTATAAAAACTCCATCAAATGGCTCAAAACCCTTCCCAAAAAGGGGCCGCACCTGCTGGTAGAAGCCGGTGAAGAAAATGCGGGATTGGTAGATATTGGAGATGGCCTCGGCTGTGCCTTCAAAATAGAATCGCACAACCACCCTTCTGCTATTGAGCCTTATCAGGGAGCTGCAACGGGTGTAGGCGGCATAAATCGCGATATTTTTACCATGGGCGCAAGGCCCATTGCACAGCTCAACTCCCTGCGGTTTGGTTCCATTGAAAACGAGCGAACCAAGTGGCTGTTGAAAGGAGTGGTGAAGGGAATTGGCGATTATGGAAACGCATTTGGAATACCCGTATTGGGCGGCGAAGTATTCTTCGATCCTTCTTACGAAACCAACCCGCTGGTAAATGCCATGAGCGTGGGGATTTTAAAAACGGGCGAGATGATTTCTGCCACTTCATACGGTGTGGGAAATCCCGTTTACATCGTTGGCTCCGCTACCGGAAAAGACGGCATCAACGGAGCGTCATTCGCTTCAAAAGACATTACAGCCGATTCGGCCGAAGACCTTCCATCTGTGCAGGTGGGCGACCCTTTTCAGGAAAAACTCCTTTTGGAAGCAACCCTGGAGCTGGCAAAAACAGATGCCGTTGTGGGAATGCAGGATATGGGTGCTGCGGGAATCACCTGCTCCACCAGCGAAATGAGCGCAACCAAAGGTTTTGGAATGCGCATAGACCTCGATAAGGTGCCTACCCGTCAAAAAGATATGCTCCCATTCGAAATTTTGCTCTCCGAATCGCAGGAGCGCATGCTCGTTGTGGTGCACAAGGGAAAGGAAGCCGCGGTGGAAAGAATTTTTGACAAGTGGGATCTCAACGCCGTTCAGATTGGAGAAGTAACAGAAGGTGGCAGGCTACATTATTATATGCACGGCGAGTTGGTGGCCGATGTGCCCGCGCACGATTTGGTGCTCGGGGGCGGAGCGCCAGTGTACGATAGAGCGTATAAAGAGCCTGCTTATTTTAAGGAAAATCAAAAATTTTCCATCGATTCCATCGAAGAACCAACCAATATGGCGGGTATAGCAAACAGGATGATTGGCCTGCCGAATATCGCATCAAAAAGATGGATTTACGAGCAGTACGACTCGATGGTGGGTACGCGCAATATGAGCACAAACGCACCTTCTGATGCAGGGGTAGCCAATATAAAAGACGTAAAGTCGGCGCTTGCTATGACAGTTGACTGCAACGCCCGATATGTGCACAACGATCCGAAAAAGGGAACCGCGATTGCCGTGGCCGAAGCGGCCAGAAACATTGTTTGTACCGGTGGCGAGCCATCGGCTATAACCAATTGCCTGAATTTTGGAAACCCATACAATCCCGAAGTGTACTGGCAGTTTGTGATGGCCATTCAGGGAATGAGCGAGGCGTGTACCAAATTTGAAACACCGGTAACCGGAGGAAATGTGAGCTTTTACAATCAAACTTCCGGCGGCAACAACGAAACCATTCCGGTTTTTCCAACGCCTACCATCGGTATGATAGGAATCATAAAGGACAAGACTAAAATGATGTCGCTGGATTTTAAACAAAAGGGAGACCTGATCTTCCTGGTAGGCGAATCTAAAGACGATATTGGCTCTTCTGAATACCTATCGGCTATTCACGGTATTACAGCCAGCCCGGCTCCATATTTTGATATAGAGCGCGAGCACGCCGTTCAAAAAGCAGTGCTCGGACTTATTCAAAAAGGAATTATAAATGCAGCCCACGATGTATCGGATGGTGGACTGTACACCACACTGGTAGAAATGGGCTTAAACCGCGGACTTGGTTTCGATATTACATCTGATGCAGATGTACGGCTCGACTCCTTTCTATTCGGCGAAGCGCAGAGCAGAATAGTGGTGGGTATTGATCGCGACAGCGAAGAAGACCTGATTGAAGCCCTGCAAGGAGCTGGTGTTCCGTTTACCCTTCTGGGACACGTGACTCGCGGAAAAATGGTGGTAGACGATGAGCACTACAGCTTTATAGCCGATGCGGCGAAAATTTACAACGAGGCCATTGAACGAAAACTCGAATCGGCTGTTTAAGGCTTAAATTAAATCAAAACGAAATATATGAATCAAACAAAACTTAAAGGCAACCCGGTGCAACTCGTTGGAGATGTTCTGGAGCCAGGGACAAAAGCGCCAGACTTCACCTATGTAAAAGAAGACCTGAGCGAAGGAACACTATACGGACACGGCGATGCGATAAAAGTAATCATTGCCGTTCCTAGCATTGACACGGGTATTTGTCAGATGGAAACCCGCCGATTTAACAGCGACCTGGGCGAAAAGAAGGGGGTAAAAGGCATCGTAGTATCCAAAGACCTGCCGATGGCTCAAAAGCGTTTCTGTGCCGCAGAGGGCATTGAAGATGTAGAAACGGCATCTGACTTCCGCGGAAGCTTTGCCAATGATTACAAAACCCTTATTACTGATGGACCGATGAAAGGCTTGAGTGCAAGAGTGGTTTTTGTAGTGGATGGGGAAAACAAAATTCGCTACACCGAAGTGGTAGACGATATTACCCACGAACCCAATTACGAAGAAGTACTAAAAGCGGTAGAGTCGATTTAATTCGCATTCTCCGCTATTGGAATAAAATGAAGGGATGCTATCTTTTGAGATTGGCATCCTTTTTTTTTGCTGAGTGCTTTCGACGATGCGTAAATGATGTTTTGCCAGTTCGCACACCGTGACCTGACAGGTTTTTAAACACCTGTAAGGTCTCGGTATTTCAAAGTGCACAGCGCGCTTTGAGAACCTTCAAAAACATTCAAAGCTTAAAGGGATTCAATCAAAAGGAAGGCCGCCGGCGATCCTTTACGCTAAAACCTTACAGGTTAAAAGAAACCTGTAAGGTTACTCTGCTGCAGGAGCTGGTTTGGGTTGCAAGCC
>JAIVHP010000274.1 GCA_020201045.1 Flavobacteriales bacterium | reverse complement strand
CAAAAGCAATATCTTTATGGGCATAAGTGCCACCATATCTCCCTGATTTTGAGAAAATACCAATTGCTTTTGTCGCTTCAATCCACTTTCGCGGTGTGAGGTTGAAGCTGTTAAGCCCTGCTTGTTTTCTAAAGGTGTCGAATTCGACAGGTTTAAAATTTGGATTATGAAGGGTTTCCCAAAGTTCAATAAACTCAACCGTATTTCTGTTCCGCATCCAATTTCTAATATGTTCTTCCCCCTCTTCCCCACGTACCATATCTGTTAAGCAGATATAGTCTTCACTATTCTGCTCAATATTGGAAATTGATTTTTTATCTACTTCGATTTTAGAGCGCTTTGCCAGAAAGATTTTTTTCTTGAAAATAGCAAAATTTTGAATGAAGCGATCCCGTGACAACAAATGCCAACGCCAACTGTAAGGTGCGTATCCCGAAGGGCATGTACTTTACAGAATGATGTGGGGCAAGTATTTATTTTTGTCAAGAACCTATGGAAAGGACGACAGACAATCCATCTTTCATGCGTTCTAATGTGTCCACGTTAACGGCCCCAATCTTCTTTACAAACCTCTGTTCGGACAAAGAGCGAACTTGAAAGCAGGCTGCCGATGATGATTTGGTCAGTTTGTTTTTCTGGGCTGGTGTGATCTTCACCATCCACGGAGCTGCCTGATATCGGTCTTTCCAATCGGTAAGTGGAACAATTACTTTTAAAGGTGGGCGTCCAACCGTGTATTCGTTAACTATGCTTGCAGGCCTGGTCTTCTTAATTTCTGCTCCAATAGTGGGGTCAAGATTTATAAGCCAAATATCACCTTGCTTCATAAAAGTTGTCAAAATCAATTTTAGTGAAAGCGGTCAGTTCTTTATCCGTTTGATAATCATCCATCAGTGCATCAACGGCTTTGTCCATTTGCTTCTTCAATTCAGTCTGTCTTATGGATTGGAGAGTTCGCTCAATAACCAGCATCCGTTTGCTGATTGGCAATCGTTGAATTTCTCTTATTAGTTCTTTTGTGCCCATGTTTCAAAGATACGAAAATGTCTTTCGAAGGTGGCAGTGGCAAATGCGCGGTGGCTCATTTCTTTAATTTGCCCCAACAATCAAATAAACACAATTACCTTCGACGAGAACGCTATGCTTCGTTGCCTTTATTTCACCTGTGGGCTTCGTTGTGCTAAAGTACTAGTACTCATTTTTCAGGCAAATTGAAATCGGGCGCCATCTTTTTTCCTTTATCTAAAATCCAAAAAAATGCAGCAAATTACAAATACTGCGGGAATTTTTTAGTCTTCTCCGAGTTCTTTCAAAACCTTGTCTACTTCTACTTCGGTAGACTTTAAAACCGCGCGGCATTTGCGAATAAGCTCCGAAGCGCGCTTTACTTTTTCCGAAAGTTCATCTACGGAGATGCTCTCGTCTTCAATTTCCGCGATTATCCGCTCCAGTTCTTCAATTCGCTCTTCGTACTTGTCTTCTTTTTTTGCCATTTTACTTTTCTTCAATTTTGCTTTTCACTTTTCCCCGGGCAAAGGTTGTTTCAATTTGGTCGCCGCTTTTTAATTGCGATGCATCTGTTATAACGGCGCCATTTTTCTCCGTTATTGAAAATCCGCGTTTCAGGGTGTTTGCCGGATCTAATATCCTGATTTTTTCGCTAAAATGCTGCAACTCTGCCTTTGATGCTTTGAGCTGTTCGCGGCTGGCAAGGGCTGTGCTTCGCTGCAAGGCTTCCATGTGGTTTCCGCATTTGCTCAGGCGGGCGTAAATTTTTTGATTTAGTGTTACGGGAATGCGGTAGCGGGTTCGCGCTTTTTCAGCTTCCAGAATTTCAGAAATGCCCGATTTTAATTGCCCCGCAATCGAAATTAACTTTCTATTCTCGATATGGGTGCGGTTGCCGGCCACCTGAATTAATTCGCTTCGCAGGCCGTTTAGCTCGCGGATCTTAAGTTCAAACCAACCCTTTCGGAATATTTTCAAACTCCGTTCCGCCTGAGCAATGCGCACGGTGAAATCGGCGAAATGACCCATGATAAACTGCGCCAGGTCTGTCGGAGTTATAAGGTTCTTAAAGGCTACTTGTTCTACTACAGTAAGGTTGGTGGCGTGGCCTATCCCCGTGAGAACCGGAGCTGGAAAGGTGCAAATATCTCGCGCCAGGCGGTAGGTGTCGTAGCAGTCCAGGCCCGTTTCGCCCCCGCCACCCCTGATTATGGCCACGGCGTTGTACTCGAAGTCTGTTTGTTCAATTCGCTTCAGGGCATCTCTAATGCTGTCTACAGCTGCATCGCCTTGCAAGAGCGCATTGTAAAGCCTGATCTCTATGGCTTTTGAAAACGGCGAGTTGGCTATGGTTTCGGCAAAATCGCGGTAGCCCTTGCTCGTTTCCACCGATATCACTGCTATTTTCCGCGGCAAAAGAGCCAGGTGTTGGGTTTTATTTAGGGCAAATAGGTTTTCCCTCTTCAGTCGTGCAATCGCTTCAGTGCGCAAACGCGCCATTTCGCCGAGTGTGTATGCCGGTTCAATTTCCAAAATATTTAAGCTCAATCCGTAAACGGGATGGTACCCTACTTTACAGCGAAACAGAATTTGCATCCCGTCGCCCAGGGCTTTGCCGGTTACTTCTTCAAAAGTTTTCCGGGTTCGCTCGTAAATAGATTTGAGAATGAATCCCCTCAGATCGGCAATAATTTTCCCGTCTTTCTTTTCTACGAGTTGCGGATAGCAATGCCCGCTTTGTGGGTAGTGGTTGAGTTTTGATACTTCGGCCCTAATCCAGTAAGAGCTGCGGTAGGTTTTTTCGAGTTGCGCCGAAATGCTTTGCGCAAGTTCGCTGAGTGAAAATGATTTTTTTACGGCACCGTGAGAAGACATTAGGCATCACCTTTGGCCAGCGACCGCAAGAAATCGCTCGTTATGGGTTTTGATACAAAGGTTTTGACAAGCGGATGTGCCCTGGCCTTTTCTCTGTCTTTATCGCCGGTAAGGGCAGTAAGCATAATGACATTGGGCTCAAAATCAGACTTGTCGATAATCTCCTCGTAGGCATCTAAAAACTCCCAGCCATCCATAATCGGCATCATCACATCGAGGAAAATAACTCCGGGAAGTTTATGACCCTCGGCCAGGTGCTCTTTTAAAAATGCAATGCCATCTCTGGCGCTCTTAAACGATTTTATCTCCTGGCTGAAGTGGTGTTTTCGGATGATGGTTTCACTGACAAGGATAGAAATCGGATCGTCGTCTATTATTAATACTAGCTCGTGCATATGGGAGATTAAATCGGCTCAAGAATTCTTAGAATAATGCGAATATAGGTTTTTGATCGCGATACTGACTGTTTTATTTTCGATGGCCTATCTTTGCCCCTTTAGTCGGGATTTATGATTACAACACAAAATCTATTAGAAGCGAGATTCTCCGACCTGGAGCCCAAGCTGAAGGAAGAGATACTCTCGATAGGATCAATCACAGAAGTAAATCCGGGTGATATTTTGATTCAAACCGGTCAAAATATTCGCTCTACGATGTTGCTGCTCGATGGCCGCATAAAAATATCTCGTGAAGACGACGAAGGAAATGAATACCTGATGTATTACCTGGAGCCCGGCAACGCCTGTGCTTTTTCGTTGATGTGTGCCATGAATAATGAGAAGAGCAAGATCACGGCCGTCTCCGAAACCGAATCGACCCTGATATCCATTCCCTTTGAGTACACCGGCAAGTGGATGAATGACTTTAAATCATGGGATGAATTCGTTTTGAGAACCTATCGCTCCAGATTCGAAGAGCTGCTTATGACTTTAGATCATATCGCATTTCGCTCTATGGATGAGCGGCTGGTGTTTTACCTGAAGCGCAAAATGGAAGGCGAGGGCAGCGAGCTTCACATTTCTCACCAGCAAATTGCCCGCGACCTTAATTCGGCCCGGGAGGTGATTTCCCGATTGCTCAAAAAGCTCGAGCAGCGCGGCGCTTTGAAACTGGAGCGCAATGTGATCCACATCATCGACATATCTCTCACTTCGCAAGTGTGACTCCAATCACGCCACAAATTAGATACGCGCCCCACCTTTGCACCGCAAATTTTAAAAAACGGGCATGTTAGAAATTTTTGGCTATGCAGCCGCTTTAATTATTGGAGTTTCACTGGGTCTTATCGGTGGCGGCGGGTCTATTTTAACCGTTCCAGTATTGGTTTATTTGCTGGGCATTAGCCCGGTAATGGCCACCGCTTATTCTTTATTTATTGTTGGAGCTACTTCGCTTGCCGGCACCTATTCGTTTTACAAACGAAACCTGGTGAGCCTGAAAACAGCCCTCATATTTGGTGTTCCCTCGGTGATTATGGTTTACATCACCCGGCGCTTTATCGTTCCCGCCATTCCCGAAGAAATCGCGACCCTGGGAGAATCGTTTGCAGTAACCAGGGGTATGCTGCTTATGGTTTTGTTTGCGCTACTTATGGTCTTTGCGTCTTACTCCATGATTAAGGGCGGACAGAAAAAACAAGATGAAGAAGCTAATCAGACTGCCGAACAAAAATTCAACTATCCCGCCATTATCGCCGAAGGAGTCGTGGTGGGCTTACTTACCGGACTGGTAGGAGCAGGAGGGGGCTTTTTGATCATTCCCGCTTTGGTGATTTTTTCGAAGCTCGATATGAAGCTCGCCGTGGGTACATCGCTCCTTATTATCGCAGCCAAGAGCTTGCTGGGATTTATGGGCGATGTTGCCAACTACACCATAGACTGGAAACTGCTAATCATCTTTACATCCATTTCTATCGTTGGAATATTCATAGGGAGCGCCTTGTCTAAAAAAGTACCCGGCGATAAATTAAAGACTGGGTTTGGCTGGTTTGTTCTCGTGATGGGAATCTATATTCTGATAAAGGAATTGCTCCTTAACAACTGAGTGAGATAATCGTTTTGTAACTTCCATCACCAAAGCCAAAAAGAACTATTCAGACCTTTGTACCGCATTTAAAAAAGCACCTAAATTATTTTTGATATGAGAATTGAGCAAATATACACCGGATGTCTGGCCCAGGGGGCTTATTACATAGAGAGCGAAGGCGAAGTGGCGATTATAGATCCCCTTCGGGAAGTAAAGCCCTACATCGATAAGGCCGGAGAAGAAGGAAATAAAATAAAGTACGTCTTTGAAACGCATTTTCACGCCGATTTCGTTTCGGGTCACATCGACCTGGCTGAAGAAACCGGGGCTAAAATTGTTTTCGGCCCGAATGCAAATCCCACCTACGACGTACACGTTGCCAAAGATGGCGAAGAATTGAAACTGGGAAAAGTCACCATCAAAGTGCTACACACCCCGGGCCACACTATGGAGAGCACAACTTATCTTTTGCTCGACGAAAACGGAAAGGAGCACGCCATATTTACGGGCGATACCTTATTTCTGGGTGATGTGGGCCGGCCCGATCTCGCGGTAAAAACAGATTTAACCCGCGAAGAACTCGCAGGTCACCTCTACGATTCCCTCCGCAATAAAATCATGACCCTCCCCGACGATGTGATCGTTTATCCGGGGCACGGTGCGGGATCTGCTTGCGGAAAGAACATGAGAAGCGAAACCGTGGGTAGCATTGGAGAAGAGAAAGAGACAAACTACGCCCTTCGTGAAGACATGAGCAAAGATGAGTTTGTTAAAGAAGTTACCGAAGGTTTGGTGCCGCCCCCTTCGTATTTTCCCAAGAATGTAATGATGAATAAGGAGGGGTATGACAATATTTCGGATGTGATAAGCCGCGGGCTGAAGGCGCTCTCACCAGAAGCTTTTGAAGCCGCCGCAAACGAAACCGGGGCGTTAATGCTAGATACACGCAATCAGGATGTGTTTGCCAAAGGGTTTATTCCCAATTCGGTCTTTATAGGTATCGATGGTGGTTTTGCGCCCTGGGTTGGTGCCTTGATTACAGACATCAAAATGCCCATTTTGATTATTGCCGACGAAGGAAGGGAAGAAGAAGTGGTAACCCGATTGGCTCGCGTGGGATACGACCATGCAATTGGTTACCTGAAAGGTGGGTTTGACGCCTGGAAAAAGTCGGGTAAGGATATCGATCAGGTTAGCAGCATTTCACCCGAAAAATTTGAAGGTGTTTTTAAGGAAAACAAACCACTGGTAATCGATGTGAGAAAACCCGGTGAGTACGATTCGGAGCATGTGGAGCGCGCCGTAAATATTCCACTAGATTACATAAACGACCACATGGCTGAGTTTACACACAGCCATACCCAATACCTGCACTGCGCCGGTGGCTACCGGTCTATGATCGCAGCTTCCATTCTAAAATCGCGCGGGTTTAACAACCTCGTGAATATCGAAAAGGGCTTTGGGGGTATCAAAGAAACAAGTGTGCCGGTTACCGAATACGTGTGCCCGAGTACATTGAAATAAATCAATTTTACAAACCTGAAAGTCGACGTTTAAACAGCGACTTTCCAATACAATAACGATATGTCTATTTTTTCAATTTTTTCGAAGTCAGAAACAGATTTAAGTCCATCTGAATTTAAAGAAAAACTCGATGGCGATAAGAATGCCTACCTGCTGGATGTGAGAACATCGGGAGAGTTTAAAGGCGGTGCCATAAAAGGGGCGAAGAACCTCGACTTCTTTTCGAAGAACTTTAAGGCGGAACTCGAAAACCTTCCGTCCGACAAAAATTACTACGTGTACTGCCGTAGCGGAAACAGAAGTGGACAGGCCGTAAAAGCGCTAAAAAGCAAAGGTTGTACAGCCTACAATTTGGATGGTGGAATCATGGCCTGGCCTTACTAAACGAATCGACTAAAACGGAAATACTATGATGGAATTTATTAAAGAGCCCTGGCCTTGGCACATTTCGGGTGTGCTAATTGCCGGAGTGATGATCTTGCTTTTCTTCTTCGGAAAATCCTTTGGCTTCAGCTCTAACTTCCGAACCATTTGCGCCATGTGCGGTGGTGGAAAACAGTGCAAATTTTTCGATTTTGATTGGAAGGCGCAACGTTGGAACCTGATGTTTTTAGTGGGTGCTGTAATCGGCGGATTTATCGCTTCCACCTGGATGAGTAATGGAGAAGGAGTTGCTATATCGCAAGCCACTATTGCCGATTTGCAAATACTCGGAATCGACAAGCCAGATGGATTGCAGCCTTCCGAATTGTTTAGCTGGAACACGCTAACCACTGGCAGCGGTTGGATTATTCTGGTGGTGGGCGGATTTCTCGTCGGCTTTGGCGCCCGGTACGCAGGCGGTTGTACATCGGGCCACGCCATTTGTAATTGGGTTTTTTATCGGCGGTCTGTTTACATCATTTGTCATTCTCCCCTGGATTCTCGGATAATTCCATGAAAACCAACATTGTCTTTCTGATTTTTTTCACGGTCGTTTCGTCTGGTTTTTCCCAGACGCCGCATCGGTATACCTTTAAGGACGATTCTGTGAAGTTAGAACGCAGTGGCGCTTCCGCGGAAAGCATTGACAGGCTCTACGAATTTTTCACCAAAGGCCACTGGGGTGGGCACGTGCGTAATTATACCATGCTTACAGACCACTTCGGTAAAACGTTTGAAACGCAATACGCCAATGCCACCGGAATGAAAATTCACTTCAACACCGCCAATTTTCACGGTTTTGATATTGGAATAGGGGGGATATTCACGTTTGATGTGTTCAGCACCGACCTCGGCAAGCGCGATGAAGTTGCCAATAGCTACCCCGGTTTTGAACTACAGCTTTTTGATGTTACCAATCCGGATAACAGGTACGACCTCGACCGGCTCGATGAACTCTATATCAGGTATCGGTTTAAAAACTCGGAATTTATAGCGGGAAGGCACGAGATTGAAACACCCCTGGTAAACCAGGCGGATGGGCGAATGAAACCATACGCTTTTCAGGGACTCAGCTTTAAATTCAATGAAATTCCCCGAACGCAGATATTTGCGTCTTATATTTCTCATGTTTCGCCCAGAAGCACCGTAGAATGGTACTCACTGGGCGAATCGATAGGGATATACGGCCAGGGCCGAAACCCCGATGGAACTCCGGGAGATTACCACGGCTTTACGCAGTCTTATGGATTGGGAATTTTGGGATTGGAACACCAACTGGCGAAAGGTCTGGATGCCCAAATTTGGGGTTACCACGTACAAAATGTGATGAATACGGCTTATGGAAAACTCGATTACACTATTCAGCTGGGCGAAAAGTGGCTCCTGTATTCAGGAGTTGAAGGACTCATTCAAAGCCAGTCGGGAAGTGGCGGCAGCAAAGACGAGAGCCACAGCTATGTTTGCCAAACAGACGAGAACAGATTAGTGGGAGCTAATCTGGGTGCATCGTATCGCGGTTTCGATCTCAGTTTAAATACGCTTTACCTCGACGATCGCGGACGTTTTTTGTTTCCGCGCGAGTGGGGTAGGGAAAATTTCTACGTCACCATGCCCAGAAATAGAATTGAAGGCATGGGGGGTGGGAATATGTACGATATCAGACTGGCACGGAAGTTTAAAAACGGTTTAACAGCAGTTGTAGACTACGCCGTATTCGATGGTCCGGGGCCAAACAATGCCGAGTTGAACAAATACGCCATGCCCGATTACCGTCAGATTAACTTCGATGTGAGTTACAATTTTACCGGCTGGTTAGAAGGCTTAAAGCTGCACTTTTTATACGTGTACAAAGAAGCACTTGAGCTGGCGGCTCCCGAAGATATTTATTACCAGGCCAATTTCAATCATTACAATCTTATTGCAAATATTAATTTCTAGAAATGAAAGCAGTTAAATTTATAATAGCAGGAATCCTTTTCGGAATCATAATGACCAAGTCTGAAGCCATCTCCTGGTATCGAATTCAGGAAATGTTCCGATTTCAATCTTTCCATATGTACGGAATAATTGGAACCGCAGTTGTATTGGGAGCCATAGCTGTGGCATTAATCAAGAAGTTTAAACTCCGCGACTTTAACGGCAACCAAATCGTTTTTGCCGACAAGGCCAAAACATGGCCGAGATATATTGTTGGGGGCACCATTTTCGGCATGGGATGGGCGCTAACAGGAGCTTGCCCGGGCCCTATTTTCGTCAACCTGGGATACGGGTTTTCCGTTTTTACCGTGGTTATCGCTTCGGCCATTTTGGGCACTTTTGCTTATGGGTTTATACTGCGCAAACTCCCTCATTAAATAGATGCTGTCCAGAAAGTCCACTATCTGCGTTGCACTTCTTTTGTAAACCCGCCACGGCGGGCAGGCAGTCACCGCGTCGCATGTCGGGGCTCCCTGCCTAAAGGGGCGGCAGGCAGGCTTGATTTTTAAATCTTCATGCGCCCTACCAACGGCAGGCTTGCTAATGAACTCTCTAGTTCAGCCACTTGAGCGTATTGGCAGACACTAATTTAAATCTGTCTTTTTAGTCAGATAGCTACGTTACGCCTTGCCTGCCGTTGGTAGGCTCGCCCCAAAAGATTACTGTGGGGGGGTGAGCTTTTTTGGCCTTCACCAGACTGTCTACCTTACCTTCGGTCATGCCAGTGGCTTGATCTGCGGCTTGGTCCAGGTAGTGGGTATTGCACTTTCTGGCTCAGCCATTAAAGCAAATCGACAAACGCTACAGACTTAATAGTGTATTAAGATGGGTTGGATATTTCAAAAGCGTTGAAGCTTTCAGTGTCTTGTGTAATCCAGGTCACGCTTGGTTAAAATGGTGAGTCCTATTTTTAGGCCGTATTTAAGAAAAACACCATGAAAACGCACTATCAAGTTCTCATTATTGGCGGGGGAACCGGAGGGATTATGACCGCAGCACAATTGCGGCGCAAGGACAAGAAATTATCCATTGCAATCGTAGAGCCATCAGATAAACACGCATACCAGCCCGCGTGGACGCTGGTTGGCGCCGGAACTTACGACTACGACGAAACGATACGCGAGGAGAAAGGATTAATACCCAAAGACGTGGACTGGATAAAAGACTACGCCGATAAATTTGATCCGGAAAGCAACAGCATCACCACCCGGAGGTCGGGAAATTTCACCTACGATTATCTCGTCGTATCGCCGGGTATTCAAATGAATCCCGAAGCTCTGCCCGGACTAAAGGAAGCGCTTGGGAAAGGCGATGTTTGCAGCAACTACACCGACCCGAAGCACACCTGGGAAGTTTTGAAAAGATTTAAAGGTGGAAATGCCGTGTTTACGCAACCATCAACTCCCATTAAGTGCGGAGGTGCCCCTCAGAAAATTATGTATCTGGCGGAAGAGTACTTTAGAAAGCACGGAATTAGAGAAAAAACCAATGTGGTCTTTGCCACTCCGGGTTCTGTAATTTTTGGGGTCAAAGAATTTGCGCGCACCCTGAATAAGATCATCATTGAGCGCGATATCATTTTTAAGCCATACTACGCCCCTCACAAAATAGACGCAGAGAATAAAATCATTTACTTCCACTACGCAGAGCCCGGCGAAAATGCCTGTGTGCTCACCGAAGACAACAAGCTAAATGAGCGACTCGAAGGAGACACTTTAATCGCTATGCCATACGATATGCTGCATCTCGCTCCGCCACAGTCTGCCCCCGACTTTATCAAAAACTCGCCATTGGCCTACAGCGATGGCCCAAATAAGGGCTGGATAGAAGTAGATATCAACAGCCTCCAACACAAGCGATACCCCAATATATTTGGGTTGGGCGATTCGGCGGCGCTGCCCACGGCAAAAACCGGCGCGGCCATTCGCAAACAGGCACCCGTAGTTGTGGGAAACATCCTACATCTCATTGCACATCAAAAAATAGGAAGCGATAAATACGAAGGTTACTCTTCTTGCCCCCTTGTAACGGGATACAGCAAAATGGTACTGGCCGAATTTAAATACAACAACGTTCGCGACAGCGATCCGCTAATCAGCAAATTTGTAGATACCACCAAAGAGCAATTCAGCATGTGGCTTCTCAAAAAATATGCACTGCCTTATCTGTACTGGAATCAAATGATGAAAGGGAAGATGTAGTTTAAACGCTATAAATTTTGATTAAGACGAAAACGGTTTTTGAATTGAGTTGTTAATTTTGAGTAAAGTTTAGATGTAAATGATTGTTGAAGATGAGCTGACTAATGCCCCCCGTGGACTTTCTCTCTCGCGGGGTTTACTGCAAAAAATTAAGCACTCGGGCTTCACCGATCTTAGTGCAATGCTAATTTTAGAAGCCTGGAAACATGGATGTTGAAATCTTATCGCGAATACAGTTCGCTTTCACAATAGCCTTTCATTACATATATCCCCCACTGAGTATCGGTATTGGCCTTATTATGATATTCATGGAAGGTCAGTTTATTCGAACCGGGAATCCGGTTTATGAGAAAATGACCCGGTTCTGGATAAAAATCTTTGCACTCACTTTTGGCATAGGTGTAGCCACAGGAATTGTAATGGAATTTGAGTTCGGGACAAACTGGGCTGTTTATTCCAGATATGTTGGCGACGTTTTTGGTTCTGCGTTGGCGGCCGAAGGAATTTTTGCATTTGCCCTTGAGGCGGGCTTCCTGGGAATATTGTTGTTTGGCTGGAATAGAGTAAGCCACAAAGTGCATTTTTTTTCCACTATTATGGTAACCCTCGGTGCCATGTTTTCGGCGGTGTGGATAGTGGTGGCCAACAGTTGGCAGCAGACGCCCGCCGGTTATCATGTTGTAGGTGAAGGAATGCAAGCCCGAGCAGAAATTACTGACTTTTGGGCTATGGTTTTCAATCCTTCTTCTATCGAGAGACTCACCCACGTTTGGATAGGAGCTTTTTTGGCTGGTGCATTCCTCGTTATGAGCATTCACGCGTATTACCTGCTCAAAGGCCGTTTTACAGAATTGTCAAAGAAGGCATTTACCATCGCTCTATTTGTAGCTGCCGCATCTTCATTGGCGCAACTATTTACCGGCCATAAATCAGCGGAAGTGGTCGCTGAATATCAACCGGCTAAACTTGCCGCTATGGAAGGACATTACGATAGTTTGGCGGTTGCTGATCTTTTTATCTTTGGATGGGTAGATCAGGAAAAAAAAGAAACTAAGGGCCTTAAAGTTCCAGGCGGACTTTCCTTTATGCTTCATCAGGATGTGGAAACTCCAATTACCGGTCTAAATTCTTTTAGGGAAGAAGATCAACCTGGTTTGATCAATTTTGTATTTCAAACGTATCACCTTATGGTTGCGATTGGAATGGCATTGATTGCTCTGAGCTTATACTCGCTATTCCTACACTTCCGAAAAAAACTGTTTCAGAAGCGTTGGCTTCTTTGGGTTTTTGTTTGGTCGGTATTTCTACCCCAAATTGCAAACCAGGTGGGGTGGTATACAGCTGAAGTGGGCAGGCAGCCCTGGGTAGTTTACAACTTGCTGCGCACTAGCGATGCCTTAAGCGAAACAGTCACTGCCAACCATGTTTTATTTTCGCTTATTATGTTTACCATCGTTTATATTCTGCTCTTTTCACTGTTTATCTATTTGCTTAATAAAAAGATAAAGCACGGACCGGAAGACCCGGAGTTGCATCAACACAGTCCGCGACACAGCGGAATGGCTTCAACGGTAAAATCGCAATCACATGAATGAAATTCTCGGACTCGATTACCCAACACTGTGGTTTCTCGTTGTGGGCGGTGTCTTTTCCGGCTATGCTATTCTCGATGGATTTGATCTGGGAGCAGGGGCTTTGCATCTGTTTTTAAAAAAGGAAGAGAGCCGCAGAATTGCGCTGAATGCCATCGGACCTGTTTGGGATGGAAATGAAGTTTGGCTCGTCATCGGTGGGGGTGCTCTCTTCGCGGGATTTCCAGTTGTTTATGCAAATATGTTCTCGGCCTTTTACATACCCCTGATGCTGTTTCTGGTCGTACTTATTTTTAGGGCTATTGGCATTGAAGTGAGATCTAAAGAGCCAGGAAAATTGTGGAGAAAGGGATGGGATGTTGCCTACAGTATATCGAGTATTTTAATTGCTCTTTTGCTTGGAATTATTGTCGGCAACATTATTCTGGGCATTCCGCTGGATGAAAACCATATTTTTCGCGGAAGTTGGCTGGATTTTTTAAACCCGTATTCCATTTTGGTGGGTGTGACTACCGTGGCTCTATTCATGATGCACGGTGCAATCTACCTTACCATGAAAACAGAAGACCGTCTATATGCCAAGCTCACTATTCTGGTGAAGAACACAACTATATTTTTTGTTGTGAGCCTTATCTTGGTCACCTTCTATACATTGATTTACCTGCCGCATATGACGGACTTTATCGCCGGACATCCCTCGGTATTTTTGCTGCCTGTGATTATGGTGCTAGCGGTAGCAAACGTCACTCGCCAAATTTCGCGACGGAAATATATCTTCGCCTTTGTCTCTTCTGCTGTTGTCATTGCCAGTTTATTGATGATCGTCGCACTGGAGTTATTCCCTGTGATGATTTTTGCCCCAAATAATCCAGAAAATAGCATCACCATTTACAATGCGGCTTCTTCGGAGAAATCGCTGGGAATAATGCTGCGATTCGCTGCAATCGGCGTTCCGCTCGTAGCGGGATATACCACTTTTGTCTTTTACACTTTTCGCGGAAAAGTGAAATTAGATGATACCAGTTACTAGGCCTGTATTTACCGGGTCGTGTTCAGCGCTAACTAACATCGCCCTTTAAAACATGATGTGTTGCCCTTTGGAAATAAAATAAAGAGCTTGTTGTTTCATCACCTCGCAATGGTTACACTCCCTGAAATCGGCTCCTGATCGGGAATTTCAATGATATAGAAATACGTTCCATCGGGGGCATCGTCGCCATCCCAGTAATTGCCGGGTCCGTAGTTATTGCTTTCGTACATCACGCCGCCCCAGCGATTGAATATCTGAACCACTGCTCCGTCGATAAGCTGCAAACCGCGAATTTCAAAACGGTCGTTGATTCCGTCGCCATTGGGCGAAAAGCCTTCGGGTATAGCAAAGTCGAAAATAGAGTAGAAACGCTGCGAAGCGGCCGATTCACATCCAAGGGCGTCAGTTACGATGAGATTTACGGTAAAGATGCCGCCTTCTTCGTAGGCGTATCCGGGCAATTCAGCCTGTGAGATATCTCCATTTCCAAAGTCCCAAAGCCATGAAACGATGGGGAATTCACCTTCTTCCGACTGATCGACAAAACTCAAGAACGATTCCGGCGCGGCAATGGTATCGGGTGTAATCTCAAACGCCGCATCAGGTCCCTGCTCAAAAACATCGATAGTCGTTTCTCCCGAACAATTGTTTTCGTCGGTAAATGTCAGTGTGTAAGATCCTGCACCTGCGGAAATTGTTTGAGTTTCTTCTCCGGTGCTCCACAAATAAGAATTTGCGCCTTCCGGTCCGGAGAGTGCAGCTTCGTCGCCATCGCAAATGGTGGTGTCGGGCTCAAATGCAAATGTGGGGTTGGGGTGAACGATTATATCCAGGGAAGTTACTTCAGAAATACACCCTTCCAGTTCGGCCGATAAAGTTATCGTCCCGGTTTGGGCTTCTTCGAGGTCTGCGATCGTGTAAGTGCTGGCTGGACCCGTAAAAGTCGGTCTTCCCGGAACACTTACCGTGAAGATCGTTTCCGGTAATCCGTTTAGCTCGATGATTATTTCATCGCCCACGCAATACGAAGTGGGAATATCGAGATCAGGCGCGGGGGGAATCACCCTAAACTCTACTTCTATGGAGTCGGTGCCTACACAGCCCAGCTCGTTGGTTACGTCGAGGTAGTAAGTTCCGCTTTCCGTGGGAATAAATACTTCGCCGGTGCTTCCGTCCTGCCATTCAAAATCTCCTTCGGTTATGCCGGGGTCGAGTATAACGGGTTCGTCTTCACAAACTGAAATATCGTCGCCCAGGTCGAATTGGGGCGATGGTAAAATGCTCACTTCCACCGTATCGGCAAAAGATTCACAGCCTTCTACAACGTAGAAACCAATGTACTCGCCCACGTCTTCGGGTTGAATGTTTTCAATGACCAGCTCTTGCCCAAAAACGATTTCGCCGGAAGGCAGAATATAACGATAGTTGGCATCGTCGAAATCGGGCATGGTTAGATTAAGTGTTTGGTCCTGGCAATATTCAAGTTCGCCCGAAACTTCGGGGGTTTCTGGCCGTGGGCTGGTTGAAATTTCAATGGAATCTCTAAATGCACAGCCCTGAAAATCTACAACCTGCACCCAGTAAATTCCGGGGTCTGATACTTCCAGTGTGCTGTTTTCTGATCCGTCCTGCCATTCAAACAGGTAATTTCCGTCTGCTTCGAGCACAGTGCTCGTGCCTTCGCAAATGGTATCGTTGGGGCCGAGGTCTATCGGTGGTTCATAGTACAGTACTTCTATGGTATCTGTTGCAAAGCAATCGGTACCGCTAAAAACATCTACGTAGTAAATCCCCTGTTCTTCAACTTGCAGAAACCGCGTTGTATCACCAGTATTCCAAAGGTAACTGGTTTTTCCCGGGCCGGCATCTAAAACGAGCGAATCGTTCAGACAAACTTCAGCGGTATTACCGATATTCAAATAGCTAAATGCCGAAAAGTATCCGTAATTGCAAGATGCCTGGTTTCCATTCATCGTTGCCAGGTGAAACAACTCATCTCCGAAATTGGTGAGCACGTGAGCTTCGCCAACGGGCACTTCCGTGGTGCTAAACTGGATTCGGGCAAAAACGTATTCTCCATCCGAACCGGGAACTTCTGTGAAATCGCTTGCTTCTACCAGGTTGGGGTCGCCGTTTAGCTCAAACCCGTCTTCTTCGCCGGCTCTAATGGTAATGTTGAGCCAAAAAGGAGCGGGTCCGCCACGAACAAAACCAACTACATTGCTTCCGGTACATCCCAATGATGGAATGGCCGCACCTGCAATTTGATCTGATCTTCCGCTTACCTGAAAAAGGGAAATATCTTCTGTAGATTCGATAAACACCGCATCTTCTTCGAGCGTGTAGATCAATTGCTCACCACTATCCAGAAAAATAGGATCGTCTTCACCGGTAATCGTTATTTCAGTATTGTCTATGGTTCCTACCAACACCAGTCGCTCGGAGTTATCGGTGAGATCTCCTTTTATGGCAATGTGTTCGGTGCCGAGATATTCTGCGGCAATAAGTTGATCTCCAATAACATCTGCACCGCCGTCATTGGAAGGGTCTACATCAATCATGTCGTCTTTTACGGTTACCGTTATGTCTTTGTCGCTTTCAATAAGCGTTCCCCCGGGCTTAGATTCCGGAGCGCCATCAAGGGCTTCGCAGTAGTATGTTTCCCCTCGGTTTAAGGTAATAGAAAAAGTTTCTCCTGCCGGATGCCCCAAAATATCTATAGAAGGGGTGATTTCTACAACGGTGGTGTCTCGCGTAGCCATCACGATAAATCCCGCTCGCGGCGGCGGCATGTAAAGCTGACCACTAAGTGATTGGTTATTCTGAAACTCCGTTTGAAACGGAGTGAAAAACTGGGTGCCCAACGAGTTTTTACCCTTGAGCGACCAGATATCCGTATTGTTTGCACCAGCAACTTCGTAATAAGCCGTAATTGGTTCGTCAGAGCGGATGAGTATACCGGTAGCGAGAATTTCATTTGCCGGCTTGGTTTCGATAAGCGAAAGAAAATTTCCCAAATTCACGCGGTCGGTGGTATTTGGATCAAGGTTAAGCACGATGGGCTCAAAGCTGAGGTTTGCCGGTTGGAGAATTTGAATTTCCGTGGCATTGTCAAAACTTGAAAACACCAAATAAATAGTGCTATCGCGGCGAGATTCTCCGGCTGTACCTTCGGTAAGTTCTGGAGCTCCGAACCAAAATTCGTTATCTATCTGGGCAAATCCCGACAGGCAAAGTAAAATCAGGAGAAGGCTGGCTATGTATTTCATAGGTGAGGGGAGTATTTTATACGTAGGTTTTAAGTCGTATTCGGTTGTATTCAATTAATCGGAAAGGTATTTATCGTTAAGATTGATTTTACCTCCGATGAAGATTGTTTTTAACAGTACGATTCTAAAATCAATACGCATGAAATGACAAAAGGTTGGCTGTTAAAATGCTTAATCAAACCAATTAAACACGCCTATTCTCCATCCAGCAGGTTGTCGTCAACTTTATTGGGCAGGGTAACCTGCAGCAGTGGCTCATCGTTCATAGCTCTCTTAATTGCGAAGATGGCCTCGTCGTTTCTCGCCCAGCTCCTGCGTGCTATTCCGTTGTTTACATCCCAGTGGAGCATTGATGTAAGTCTTTTTTCAGCTTCGGCACTGCCGTCGAGCAGCATTCCAAAGCCGCCGTTTACGACTTCTCCCCAGCCAACTCCACCGCCGTTGTGTAGGCTCACCCAGGTAGCTCCGCGAAAGCTGTCGCCCACAAAATTCTGCACGGCCATATCGGCGGTAAATTGCGATCCGTCGTAAATATTGCTGGTTTCGCGATAAGGCGAGTCCGTGCCGGAAACGTCGTGGTGATCGCGCCCGAGCACTACAGGTCCTATTTCGCCCATGGCAATGGATTCGTTAAAGGCTTTTGCAATCTTCATTCGCCCCTCAGCGTCTGCATATAAGATACGCGCCTGAGAGCCCACCACTAGTTTGTTGGCTTTGGCTTCTTTTATCCATAAAATGTTATCTGCCATCTGCTGTTCAATTTCGGGTGGGGCGGTTTCCCGAATCTTAGACATTACCTTCTCTGCAATTTTGTCGGTGCGGTCAAGGTCTTCCGGTTTTCCCGATGTACAAACCCACCTAAAAGGTCCGAACCCGTAGTCAAAACACATAGGGCCGAGAATATCCTGGACGTAAGACGGGTACTTGAACCGCTTACCATCTGCGTGCATTACATCTGCACCGGCCCGGCTTGCTTCGAGTAAAAATGCGTTTCCGTAATCAAAAAAGTAGGTGCCTTTTTCGGTGTGTTTGTTTATGGCTACAGCTTGCCGCTGTAGCGATGCCTGAACGCTTTTTTTGAACGCATCAGGCTCCTTTGCCATGAGCTCGTTGGCTTCATCAAAGCTCAACCCCACCGGATAGTATCCACCTGCCCAGGGGTTGTGCAGCGAAGTTTGATCGGAACCGAGGTGGATGAAAATATTTTCATTGTCAAATTTCTCCCAAACATCAACTACATTACCGACGTAAGCGATAGAAACGACTTCCTTTTGCGCCATGGCTTCTTTCACTCTGGCTGAAAGTTCGTCGAGGTCGGTTGTAATTTCATCTACCCAGCCCTGCTCGTGTCTTTTGTAGGCTGCTTTTGGATTTATTTCGGCGGTAACCGAAACGCACCCGGCAATATTACCCGCCTTTGGTTGTGCGCCGCTCATTCCACCCAGACCACTGGTTACAAACAACTTCCCCGACAGGTCTTCGCCTGATTTAGCGATTTTTCTTCCGGCGTTCAATACGGTGAGCGTGGTTCCGTGTACAATTCCCTGCGGGCCGATGTACATGAAAGATCCTGCAGTCATTTGTCCGAATTGGGTTACGCCCAGCGCGTTGTACTTTTCCCAATCATCGGGTTTAGAATAATTTGGCACCATCATTCCGTTGGTAACTACCACGCGGGGGGCTTCCGGGTGAGACGGAAACAAGCCCATGGGATGGCCGCTGTACATAGCCAGGGTTTGTTTTTTGGTCATTTCCGAGAGGTACTTCATGGTAAGCAGATATTGAGCCCAGTTTTGGAATACCGCCCCATTTCCGCCATAGGTGATAAGCTCGTGGGGGTGTTGTGCAACTGCGGGGTCGAGGTTGTTTTGAATCATCAACATGATGGCTGCAGCCTGCTTGCTCTTCGCCGGATATTCTTTGATAGGCCTTGCCTTCATGGTGTATGAAGGGCGGAAGCGATACATGTA
>JAIVHP010000159.1 GCA_020201045.1 Flavobacteriales bacterium | reverse complement strand
TCAAGTGTGGAAGATTTTGCAATAGATGGAAGGTTATACCAAGATGTTGTATTAATTGAACGCAATGCTCATGGGTTTAATTCTTTTTTAAAAGAAAAGATCAGGATCAAGCCTGGAGTAGGATTGGTAAAACTAGAAAGAGAGCAATATGTATTTGGTTCCTATGTTTATGAATTTTGGAAACTAATTGAATCACATACCCCATAATTTCAGCCACCTATCAAGGAAATACACTCTGAGTAGAGACAAAAGCCTTGTATAGTATTGGAAAAAGAATACTGCTCACAACCGAAAATTTATTGCAACTAAGCATTTAGCAGATGCTCCCGGCCTTTCGCAACGCAGACCGTAAATACAGCCAAAATGGCAACACATGCGAGGGTCACCACATTGGGCAAAGGGCGCATTTTTTACAAATAATACATCTAAATCACAGCATCGGCTAAGATGACGGAACAACAATTTGGTTAATGATATCATTTAGCGTTTTACTGGGACGCATAGCGCGTTCCACTTTCATTTCATCGGGACGGTAGTACCCGCCTATGTCGATCTGATAGCCTTGTGCACCGATGAGCTCTGCGTTTATCTTCGATTCGTTTTCCTTTAGCGCTGCTGCAATAGGGGCAAAGGCCGCACTGAGCTCTGCATCTTTGTCTTGAGCTGCCAGCGCTTCTGCCCAATACATGGCGAGGTAATAGTGGCTGCCGCGGTTATCGTGCTCGTTTACTTTTCGGGAAGGCGACTTATTCTCGTTTAGGAATTTGCCGGTGGCTTCGTCAAGCGCTTCAGATAATACCATCGCCCGGCGACTGTCAGATACCTTAGACAAGTGCTCAAGTGATGCCGCAAGGGCCAAAAATTCTCCGAGCGAATCCCACCTCAGGTGGCCTTCTCCTACGAATTGCTGAACGTGTTTGGGAGCAGAACCACCCGCACCGGTTTCAAACAGGCCTCCGCCGTTCATCAAAGGAACGATGGAGAGCATTTTTGCGCTCGTTCCAACTTCCAAAATGGGGAAGAGATCGGTGAGGTAATCGCGCAACACGTTTCCGGTTACCGAAATCGTGTCTTTGCCCTCGCGAATGCGGTCGAGTGAAAACTGCGTTGCTTCCACGGGCGACATGATGCGGATGTCTAACCCCGATGTATTGTGTTCTGGGAGGTATTGATTCACCTTTTTGATAATCTCAGCGTCGTGCGCGCGGTTTAAATCGAGCCAGAATATTGCAGGATTGCCCGTTTCGCGTGCGCGTTTTACGGCCAGTTTTACCCAGTCCTTAACGGGCTCGTCTTTGGTTTGGCACATTCTCCAAAGGTCTCTCCGCTCTACTTCGTGGCTCACCAGTGTATTGCCCTTTGCGTCTTTTACATGAACTGTACCAGCGGCCGGGATTTCAAAAGTCTTATCGTGCGAGCCGTATTCTTCGGCTTTTTGAGCCATTAACCCTACATTGGATACACTTCCCATCGTTGCGGGATCGAATGCGCCGTGTTTCTTGCAATAATCAATGGTTTCCTGATATACTCCGGCGTACGATCGGTCGGGTATAATGGCTTTGGCGTCCTGGAGTTTATTGTGCTTATTCCACATTTGCCCCGACGTTCTGATCATCGCCGGCATCGATGCATCTATTATCACGTCGCTGGGTACATGAAGGTTGGTGATTCCCTTGTCTGAATTTACCATGGCCAAATCGGGCCCCGAAACGTATGCCGCTTTTATGTCTTCTTCAATCGCTTTTCGTTCGTTTTCCGGAAGGTCTTTGATTGCGGCGGTTAAACTCGCCATTCCGTCGCTGGCTTCTACGCCCAGCTTCTCAAAAGTAGATCCGTGCTTTTCGAAAACATCTTTAAAATAAACTTCCACTGCATGTCCAAACAGAATGGGGTCAGACACCTTCATCATCGTAGCCTTAAGGTGAAGCGAAAAAAGAATTCCCTTGCTTCGGGCATCTTCTTTTTGCTCTGCATAAAACTTTTCAAGTGCCTTCGCGCTGAGCGTTGCACAGTCTATGATCTCTCCTTTTTGCAGCTTTAGGCCTTGTTTCAAAACCTTTTCGCCATCGCCCTTTTCGAGAACGATCGATACGGTTTCATCCGCTTCCAGTGTCACCGATTTTTCACTTCCGTAGAAGTCGCCCTCGGGCATGCTGGCCACATGGGTTTTAGATCCCGAACTCCAGGTTCCCATGGTGTGCGGGTGCTGTTTAGCGAATTCTTTTACCGCTTTTGGCGCCCGGCGATCGGAGTTTCCTTCGCGCAATACGGGGTTTACAGCCGATCCTTTTACTTTGTCGTAGCGCGATTTAATATCTTTTTCTTTATCCGTTTCGGGCTTTTCGGGGTAGTCGGGTAGTGCAAAGCCCTGAGATTGCAGTTCTGCAATGGCCGCTTTAAGCTGTGGAATGGAAGCCGAAATATTCGGAAGCTTAACAATATTCGCATCGGGCTGCTTGGCTATTTTCCCCAATTCGGTAAGGGAGTCGTGTACGCGCTGGTCTTCGGGAAGGAAATCTGGAAATAAGGCCAGTATTCGCGCGGCGAGCGATATATCTCTCGTTTCTACTTCAATTCCCGCTGTTTCGGTGTAGGCTTTGATAATGGGGAGAAGGGAGTAAGTAGCCAGCGCAGGGGCTTCGTCTGTTTTGGTGTAAATTATTTTTTTCGATTCAGCCATAGCTTTTGCAGTGTGGTGGGTTGATTTTTAGTTGATATTTGCTCTTATCCGTCGGTTTTGAAACGGCGCAAAATGCGAATAATAGAGTTTTTAATTGCGACGCGAATATAAGAAACAAGTGCTCAACTCGGGGAGTAAAGTCCCATAAAAACAGGCTTTAGCACATTAACTATCCGAAAATCGAATGGCCTCACCTGGTTTTTACAAATCGCCGGGTTGCGATTACTTCGTTGCCTGTGCGGAGCTGAATAAGGTAAATGCCGCTGCTAAGCTTTTCGATCTCAAAAGTTTCCGTGGTTCGGTTAACTTGTCGCGATAGATGAGTTACGCCGGTAATATCCACCACTCGTATGGAGTAAGGTTCGCCATTTGTTGATCCAACTTCCACATTGATGCGGTCGCTCGCGGGATTCGGATATACCGCCATATCCATCGCTCTCACATCATCGGCTTCGGGCTCATTTCCGTAGATGGGAATACCGGCTGTGCCTTCATTGAACTGTCGCTGAATGCCACAGTCGCCAGATTCATAAACCTTCACGTTTCTAAACTCCGATTCGTCTCCACTCCCCGCGTCGTTGTCGCTTACAAATACCAGCCTGCTGAAGCTGCCGGTGTAAAAATCGCCAACGGGGATAGTATATGTCGCCCAATCATCGCCAGCGCTGTAATCGTTGTAATTCAAGATTCCCCAGCTTTGAGAGCCGTAGAGCTGAAAGGTAAGATCGGCTGAGATATTACCGTCGCTGTCAAAGCCAATTCCGTGTATTTCTCCCTGCGA
>JAIVHP010000391.1 GCA_020201045.1 Flavobacteriales bacterium | reverse complement strand
CAAAAAATCACAAGGAGCTTTTCGTAATCAAGTTCTCCAGAAGCGCAGAAAGCAAAACCCCTTTTATTCTCAAGCGATTTCTTTAACATCGCTGTGTTGAAATACCTGTTGAGCTTTTTCGTTGATCCCCTTAGAGCCTTGCTAAATTTGATACTTTATCTACTTCGGAATTACAGATTCCTATGCCTAAGAAAAATCGACTAAAATCAACGACTAAAACCAAAAGCAAGACCAAAAGCTCGGGCACTGATGGTTCGCGCCTAAAGCGAATAGTGAACGACCGCAGGTCTAGGAGGGTGTTGGGGCTGGTTATTATGCTGTGTTGCATTTATTGCTTTATTGCATTCACCAGCTTTTTATTCACCTGGAAGGGCGATCAGTCCATCCTTTCTCAAGATTGGTTTGACCTGATAATAGACGGTAATTACGAAACTGAAAACTGGCTTGGACCGGTAGGTGCGGTAATTGCCCACTTCTTTATTCACGAGTGGTTCGGTTTAACCAGCTTTCTTTTTATTCTCATATTTTTCAATATCGGATTTAAAGTGCTTTTCAAAAAAAGCATCTTACCGGTTTGGAATACCATTTTCACTTCAGTTACTGCAATGGTCGTCTTTTCGCCATTGCTCTCGTTTGTGTTCTCGAGTAAATCGCTGTTTTTTCTGGGCGGGTCTTTTGGCTACGATCTCAATCACTTTTTGTTTGGCAAAATAGGAACCGTAGGAACCGGCCTACTACTATTTTTTGCGGCTGCGGCATACATCATTATTGTTTTCAATCCTTCATTTACCTGGGCTCAGGCAATTTGGGATAAGCTTCGGGAATTTGCTCAGTCAAAGGCTCCCGAACTAAAAAACAAACTTTTTACACCGCGAGAATTCGAAGATGACGACGAAAAAGAAGAGTTCCGCGACACAATAGGCGAGTCAGACCAGATGAAACCATCTGCTGCAGATATGGCTATGAGCGATGAGAATTTTGAAGAAGTAGAAGCTCCAAAAGAACCCGTCAAGAATAAGGAGAAGAAGGAAGAAAAGGAGATTGAGATGGAACTCGAGGCTCCTGTAGAAGAGAAATCCGGAGAAGTGGAAACGGCAGACGAAGACGACAACAAAGAGTTTTCGGTAGAAGTTCCAAAAGAAGATAAGGCACTCTCGGCCGAAGAGTTGAACAAAAAAGTAAATGATTTTGGAGAATACGATCCAACGCTGGACCTGGCCGAGTACAAAATGCCGAAAGTTGATTTACTCGTAGACTACGGTGGTGGAAAGGTAACGGTGAGTAAAGAAGAGCTCGAAGAAAATAAGAATAAGATTGTAACCACCCTTTCGCATTACAAGATTGGAATTGAGAAAATAAAAGCGACGATTGGGCCTACCGTTACGCTCTACGAGATAGTGCCGGAGCCTGGGGTTCGTATTTCCAAAATAAAAAACCTTGAAGACGATATTGCCCTGAGTCTGGCGGCGCTGGGAATTCGAATTATCGCTCCAATTCCGGGAAGGGGTACGATTGGTATTGAAGTTCCAAACAGCAATCCAGACATTGTGTCTATGCGGTCGTTGATTTCTTCTGAAAAATTCCAAAACTCTCCGATGGATCTTCCGATCGCTCTGGGTAAAACCATTTCGAACGAATCGTTTATCGCAGATCTATCGCGCATGCCCCACCTGCTTATGGCGGGGGCTACCGGACAGGGTAAGTCGGTAGGACTAAACGCCATTTTGGTATCTCTACTCTACAAGAAGCATCCTTCTCAAATTAAATTTATTCTGGTCGATCCCAAAAAAGTAGAATTGACCTTATTTAATAAGATTGAACGCCACTACCTGGCTAAACTGCCCGGTGAAGAAGAAGCGATTATAACCGATACCAGCAAGGTTGTTAAAACGCTGAATTCACTTTGTATAGAAATGGACAACCGCTACGAAATGTTGAAAAATGCTGCGGTTCGGAATATTAAAGAGTACAATGCCAAATTTATCAAGCGCAGGTTAAACCCCGAAAAGGGGCATAAGTATCTCCCCTACATTGTACTGGTTGTAGACGAGTTTGCCGACTTAATCATGACTGCCGGCAAAGAAGTGGAAACGCCGATTGCCAGACTGGCGCAGCTCGCGAGAGCTATCGGCATCCACTTAATCATAGCTACACAGCGGCCATCGGTAAACATCATCACCGGTGTAATCAAAGCGAACTTCCCGGCGCGAATAGCCTTTAGGGTATCATCTAAAATAGACTCGCGAACTATACTCGATGCGAGCGGCGCAGACCAGCTCATTGGCCGTGGAGATATGTTGCTGTCTACGGGAAATGACCTCATTCGCTTGCAGTGCGGATTTGTAGATACGCCCGAAGTAGATGAAATTACGGAGTACATCGGCAATCAAAGAGCCTATCCTTCGGCTTTTGAGCTTCCTGAAGTGGAAGACGATGAAGGTGGCGGGCAGGGCGAAATAGACCTTGGCGACCGAGATGCCCTATTTGAAGATGCCGCTCGGGTCATTGTAATGCATCAACAGGGAAGCACCTCACTCATCCAGCGAAAGCTAAAATTGGGATATAACCGTGCCGGACGGATAGTAGACCAATTGGAAGCGGCTGGAATAGTTGGCCCCTTTGAAGGAAGCAAAGCCAGGCAGGTTTTAATACCCGACGAATATGCTTTGGAACAATTATTGAAAGCAGAAGCTGAAAACGTGTAATTTTACCCAATGATCAAGACAAAAATTTTCCTTGCCGGTTTAATCGGTATGATGAGTTTACAACTCCAGGCTCAAGATGCAAAAGCAAAGCAGATTTTAGACGAGCTTAGCGATAAAACCCGAAAGTACAGCACCATTACCAGCGATTTTGATTTCACCCTCGACGATAAAGCCGCAGACGTCAAGCAAACGCAGGAAGGCTTACTTAAAATGAAGGGTTCGCGCTACTACATAAAGTTGGGAGAAAACCACATATACTCCGACGGAGAAACGCGATGGACATACAACGAAGATATGCAGGAAGTGTATATCGATAACGCCGACTCAGGCGACGATGCGCTTAATCCTACGGAGATTTACACCGTGTGGGAATCTGGATTTAAGCACTACTACGACAAGGAAATTACCGAAAACGGAAGAGCGTATCACCTCATCAAGCTAAACCCAACCGAACCCGAAGACAAACCCTTTCACACGGTAAAACTATACATCGACAAGACAAAAATGGAAGTTTCAAAAATTGAAATTCTGGGTAAACAAGGCGACAACTATATCTACAGCGTAAATTCTTTTAAGCCCGATATCGCCTACGATTCTGGTACATTCAAATTCGATATGGCCAAAAACCCGGGCGTTGAAGTGTATGATAAAGGGACTTGCTACAGGAATGGTGCTGCTTATATTGGCGATACTCCAATCGTCAAATTCGCTTAGCCAGGATTTGCCTGAAGGATGGGCGAATGAATTGGTTTTCGAACAGTTTACTGCACCTGCGGGAATTTTGCACACCGACACGAATATTGCATTCGTTTGGGAATTGTCGGGAAAGGTTTGGTTGATTGAAGACGACGAAGTGCATCCTGAGCCGATCATCAATATTTCGGAAGAAGTGGCGCGATGGGGAGACCACGGAATGATAGGTGCCGCAATTCACCCCGATTTTTTCGAGAACGGGTACATTTATCTGCTGTATTCCACCGATCGTCACCACTACAAATATTACGGCACACCCGACTATAATCCCGAAGCAAGTGAAACTTATACAGCTTCAATGGGGAGGCTTACCCGATATACTTTAAACACCGTTGATTTTACTTTTGCAATTCCCGATAGCAGAAGCGTCCTTATGGGTGAAACAGTAGGCAGTGGAATTCCCATATGCACAGCTTCTCACGGTGTAGGATCAGTACTCTTTGGAGAAGACGGTTCCCTTTTGGTTTCTTCGGGCGATGGAAATACGTGGGTGGGTGTGTCGGCAACCGAAGGCTTTGCCGGCCAAACAGACGATTTGCCCGAATATGCCTACGATGATATTGCCCTTGAAGACGGCGTACTTTCAGAAGATGAATATCTGGGTGCTTATCGCGCCCAATATTTAGACGGTTTAAATGGCAAAATTCTGCGCATCGACCCCGAAACAGGTGAGGGGCTTCCAAACAATCCCTTTTACGACGAGAGCGACCCCAATGCCGCGCGATCAAAAGTGTATAGCCTCGGATTCAGGAACCCCTACCGGATGACGATTAAACCGGGAACAGGATCTGGCGGGCTTGAAGACGGGTTTCCGGGAGTTATTTATATATCTGATGTAGGCGATTGGGTCTGGGAAGAAATTAACGTGGTTAGGGAGCCGGGATTGAATTTTGGCTGGCCCATGTTTCAAGGCACTGCCTACCACAATTACTATTACAGCGCCGAAACGCAAAACACCAATGCACCCAATCCCCTTTTCGGAAGTAACGGCTGCGACAGGGAATTTTTTTCCTACCAAAGCACCGTAAAACAAGCCAATCAATTTCACGATTATATTTACGAAAACCCGTGCAACACATCGGAGCAAATTCCGGAAGACGTGATTACTTTCTCACACGAGCTTCCAGTAGTGGGGTATGCCAATACCGCTAATGAAACGAATCCATTCGCTATAGTTCCAGACTGGAATAGCCAGGGCAATGCGAGTTTTCAAACGCTTGCCGATGCCGGTATACCCGGCGACAACTTTACCGGCATTAGCGGTTCGGGCGGTATCTTTATAAATAGCGATAGCGTGCCGTCAGAATTTAACGGCCTTTATCTTATGGGCGACTTTTCAGGATGGTTTAAGGCTTTCCACTTCGATGAGAGCGAAGAGCTGCAACGGGTTGACACCTGGTCTGACTATATAGGCGCTCCCATACACATCACCCAAAATCCATCTGACGGATGTGTTTATGTAACGTCTATTTCTCCTCCCGAAATCAGAAAACTCTGCTTCGGAGGTAATCGAAAGCCCATTATTGAAGCCACACCTGAATTGGCTTTTGGAGCCTCCCCGCTTACCGTAGATTTCGATGCATCGGAAAGCTATGACCCCGAAGGTGGCGAAATCAGTTTTCTCTGGGAATTCGGTGATGGAAACTCTTCCACAGCTCAAACGGTTACTCATGTTTTTGAGGCGGCCGATCCAAATGCAATCCAGCAGTTTGAGACCGTATTAACAGTTACGGACAATGAAGGAGCGGTGACCACCTTGCCCATTCCGGTTTCCATTAATAACACCCCACCCGATGTTGATATTATTAGCATAAACGAAGGAGAGTTATACTCCGTGGAGGCGCCAACCAATTTCAACCTCACTGCGTCGGTGGTAGACGCGGAGAGCAATGGCAGCGAAATGGAATACGATTGGCAACTTAAACTCCGGCACAACACCCACTTTCACAATCTGGAAACCAGAACGGGAAACAATCAAAATCTATTAATTTTTCCCACCGGATGCAGCCAAACGGAAACGTATTGGTACGAAATTGAATTGCTTGTTACCGACCCGGGCGGTTTAACTTCAAGCGCATCACGCAACATCTACCCAGACTGCGAAGGGGTTTTGGTAGGCGACTCTGACAGGGAACTGAGCTTTGCACCAAATCCGTTTAGGGACAAGTTAGATATGATTGCATCTATTGATCTGGGAGATGTGGTTACCTACAACCTATACGACGTTGCGGGAAAGCAAGTGGCTCAGGGCGCTAAACAAGTTTATAACAACCGGAAATATTTGCGCTTCAATTTTGAAACGCTTCAGGAAGGAATGTATATCCTAAAGCTTCAAATTAATGGGGAAGTTTATCAAGAGCGAATTGTAAAGGTAAATTAATGTCTGTCCATAAAGTCCGATAGCTGCGTTACGCCCGCCTACCGACGGTAGGCTCGCCTTCCGTGGCAGGCTTGCTAATGAACGCTCTAGTTCAGCCACTTGAGAGTATTGACAAACTCTACTTAATAATTATCTTCCCCTTCTTCCCTCTTCGGTTTGGGTTTGTTCTTTTTCAAAACAGGTTTTTCATCGTCTTCATTGCTCATTTTGTCAATGGTGTTTACCGCTGCAAAAGATGTGGTTAATTCTGTGAGCATATCACTGGCAGCACTGGGGTTATTTGGAAGAAGAA
>JAIVHP010000390.1 GCA_020201045.1 Flavobacteriales bacterium | reverse complement strand
GTGCTGACCACGGTGACTGACATCTTCGGATTTTTAAGCTTTCTGGGTTTGGCCACGTTGCTGGCAGATGTGCTGAATATTGTGTGATAAAATTCCAACCCAAAATATGCAATGAGCTTGGCATATTGCATATTCGATAAAGAGAATCAATCTTTTACAGCGCGCTGAGCTGCACTGAAAAAGTGATTCTCCCTGCCTGCCTTCCATAATGAATTGATGGTGGGTAGGTAGATCGGGGTTATCCCAACTAATGCAAGTAGTTCGGAGCTTATCGCTCCTCCTATTACATAATTTGGGTTCAAGGGATTTGGCGGGTCGGTTTATTCGCGATTGGGTTGTGAATTCTGACTGTTTTCTTTTTCAGTAATATCCTTCATTTTGTGCGTTACAAATACGCTGATATTGCGGTAAATTGGGATAGAAATTATCGCGTCTTGCGATAGGCGAGAATACTTAACTTATTGTGTTGATTTGCATATGCCACAGCGTTTTCGGCTATGAGTAGTTGGGGATTTTTTGCCTTAACTTTTCGGTTTAGCACTGACCTTTGATTTTAGCTTTCACTTTCGATTAATCACTTAATCATTACTTATAGTCGATGATGTTGTAGGTAGTTATTTTCCGCTCGATTGATATTCGCCAAGAACTGCTTTTCCAGCTTTTTTCTCAAACTTTTTGTTAAACGCAAACATATCCCAAAACCAAATTCTTTGAGCTATTTTCAACTCAAGTTTATGTTCTGTTACTATTCCATTTTCAATTTCCTCAAATTTGTATAAATATCTATCTGGTAATATTACTGGCAATTGTCCGACAGTCAGCATTGATACAATTATTGGTTGTCCGCAAACAAAACTTTATTCAATTGGATAGAGTTTTATTTTTAAATCCGCTCTTGTACTATCAGATATAATTTCAAACAATTTAGATGAAGCTAATATTTCAAGTTCTTTTTTCAGAGTATCTCTCATTACATAAGCACTCCGTTTTAGATCGTCATTTTCTAGTTTACGATATTCTTTCGGATAAACTTTATAGGAATAACAGGAACTGCAAACAATTGCCAAAAGTCCTAAAATTATCAAATGCGTTTTTTTCATAATTGCTTACAACATGTGAGGATACTCAAGTTTTCTCGAAACTTCCATTTAGTCCCCATTTGGCCAGCGGTGTGTTTGATGTTACACCCCATCGCTTTCAGCTTTAAAGCTACGTTTTTTATGGAAAATGGGAAGGAGGTGGTTTTGAGAAGGGGTAGAAGGGGGACAATTTAAAAAACGAACAGAACCATAGGGCTTCATTTGAACCGAAATGGCACAAAACGAACCGAAATCACTGGCTCTAGCACTCCGAAATCGGTGGCACTATTTGAACCGTTTTATCCATCTAAATTACTCGCATAGAAATCTGCAGAGACTCCAGGGGCATCATTCATAAAGCTATGATCACTCATTTCAATATAAATGCCTTTACCGTCATTGTTCTTGGTGATCTAAACTTATGAAGAAATTGATAATAGACACAGCTTATAAAATCCATAATGGATAATAGATATAACTGATAATAGATGTAATTGATAACATTTAAATTTTCTACCAAAACCCGTAAAAATGAAAAAAATCCATGTTTTAATTGCCGTTGTTACCTTTATGATGGCTGCTTTTTCGGCAAAATGTCAGGTTCAAGAATCCGAAGTGGTGGGTAAAGTCGTGAATGGAGAATACATTATAACGTTAGGCACAGATTCTATTGAGACCGGGTGGGAGAAATTGATTCCTGGGGTAGAAATATTAGAAATTTCAATTGAACAGCGGATGGATGATGAGGAAAAGGTGTTTTATTTACTTTTAGGAGTCTCTGATGAAGGTCATGAATTTGGTTCGCCCTTAATATTACACGGAGATCAATTCACTTTTGAGAAAATGTCTGGAGGTGAAGTTAAAACCATAATTTGTTCATGTGTTGGTAGTGGCTCTGATCAAACAGTTGGCTGCAGTATTCAAAAGACTGGAAGTGAATACTCTTGCTCGCCATGTACTGGAACTTGCACAAAAACCGAATCGATTGTCATTACAAAGTAGTGCAAGGCTGTTGCGAGTCTTCACAGTAAACCTTCTGGCTTGCATATTTTTTTCCAATCCGGCTTTACGTATTTAAATTTAGTTCTGGCGTGTCAAAGCTAAGAAAAGTAGAGTGTTTCGGAATGGTTTCTTGTCCGTTTGCGAGAAAAGTAGCCACGTAGAACGAACCTATCTTAAGCTGTTGGCTGACCCACCTGGCCGCCGGTTTACCATGCCTGCGGCAGGCATGGCAGGCAAGTAGTATTTAGGTGGTATGCGGTGTTTTTTACTGCCCAACGCTTAGGTTGAACTTGGAAAGTTCCACCCGTAATTTCACTTTTGCGTTCAATGCTGTGAATACTTTGAGTAAAGTGTCCATGGTTACATTACTTGCATTGTTTTCTAGTCGTGAAATTTGCGCTTTTTGAACTCCAATTAATTTCCCAAGTTGCTCCTGGGTCAAATTTCGTTCCTTCCGGGTGTGTCTAATGGCTTTCCCTATCAAGTCCATTTGAATTTCATATTCAAAGATGTCTCGCTCGGGGATGCCAACCTTGCCTATCAAACTGTCCTGCACTTCATCTAATGTGTATGTTTTCATCTCCCTTTGTTTTTCCGTTTATCTTCAAAATATTTTTTTCGGCTTTGTCCTGCGTTTTCAATTTCTCTATCGGGGACTTTGCTTTCTTTTTTTATAAACCCGTGTGTGGCAATCACTAAAGTTTCCACGTCATATGTTTTGTCCCAAAAAGCAAGAAGCCTGTACTGCAACCCCTGGTACAACGTCCGAAATTCCCAAATCTCATTTGTCAGTTTTTTGAATAGTTTCGGATCGTGTTCATTTTGGGCTTTTCTGATGTTGTAAAGTATTTTTTCGTAGTGCTTTCGATCTAAACTTTTTAGGAATTCAAATGCTCCTTCCAAAAAAACAACCTCAAAAAGCTTTTTCATTCCTTTTACTTGGCATATCAAGTAAAAGTACAAAATGTTTCATTAAAACGAAACATTTATAAGGAAGGGTGAATTTTCAATTGCCGCATAACTTGCGGGTGTACAATGTTTCTATAGACTTCCGTGTGCTTCACATCTGATCACCGGTGTGTTTAGGATTAAACTACACTGCTATTAGCTTTAAAACTACTTTTTTTGTAGATAAAGGAAGGAGCATGTACGGCCGACGTTTAAGCTGGTTTTAAGACAGGGTAGAAGAGAAGCTTGCTTTGGGCAGAGACCCGCCTTGCAAAGCCACTTTAGATCTGCTTATAATCAATCCAGAATTATCCTTGCAGCTCAGCTCAGCTTAATTCTGAATAGAAATGTGGCTGGCCAAATCTTTCAAACGTTGCTCGCCGTGTTCGGAGTCCTTTGAGAAATCGTCTATAAAAATATTGAAGATGCGCATTACGAGCAAAAAACCTGTGAGTACGGTAAAAAGAAATGCCTGATAGTAAGTAAATACCATGAGGTCTTGCGACCACGGCTCGGTGAATAGCCTAAACGACATATTTCCGAGGATGTATAGGAGGGCTGCTCCCATAAAGCTGTTGATGAATATTTTTTTCATTGGCATTTTGCCATCTTCGCTTTTGGGAAGGTAAATCTCTAAAATAAACTTAGCCACAACAGCAACTAGCACAACTGCGGTTGGCACAATCCAACTTTGTAAATTTTCCATTGTTTAAATCTCTAGTAGTAAAGCAAATAACTTGCATTAAAGTTCGGTGGAAACGCCGTGAATTTTGAGCGCACTTCGATAAGTTTCACACATTTAGATGCTGTAAACCATTAATCATGAGCAAATATCGTTCCCGACTCGATTTCTGATGCTATCCGCGGAGCAAAAACATAACATGGCGTTAACATGGCGTCTCTAAAGGGAAGCCATATTCAAGTCGATTGGTTTTGAAGGGGTTGCGCCCAGGTATATAAACGGGTAATACGCGATTTGATGCTGCGGGGTTGCAAACGCGGTGACCCGTAGGTGGGGCAACGCAACCCCATCTCCCCATCACATATATGCGGAGTTTCCAGTATTGCTTGCTTTACGCGCTTTAATCCAACATCGATAAAGTGGTGCGCCACAAATCAGAAGGCAGACAGCTCCTAGCGACCACCTTTAATTTGGTGGAACTTAATCCCCAGGCTGCGCTCGTAGTTTTTTAAATGTTTCACTTCCGGTTGGGTGACAAAACACATGGAAACGCCTTCTTTTCCCGCTCTGGCGGTGCGCCCGCTTCGGTGGGTATAATATTCATCGCTTTCGGGGAGCTGGTAGTGCGCCACAAAGCTCAGGTCGGAAATATCGATACCCCGCGCCGCCAGATCGGTGGCTACGAGAATGCGCAGCGATTCATTCTTAAACGCCCGCATCACTTTATCGCGCTCTTTCTGTTGTAAATCGCCGTGAATGGCCTCCGTGGGAATGTTCTTGGCAATCAATTGCTGCGATAGCTTTTTGGCTGCTGCTTTGGTCTTGCAAAAAACTACCCCCCGGTTTTCGCCTTCCGATTTTAAGAACTGCTGCAGGGCGTAAAGTTTTTGCTCTTCATCGCATACTTCGTATTGGTGGGTGATGTTTTTATTCACCACATCGGCCTGATTCACTTCAATCCGTTGGGCATCTGCGGCCAAATGTTTCGAAATTATCTCCTGAATACCGCGGGGCATCGTGGCCGAAAACAGCCATTTGTTTTGGATGGCGGGAAGAAAGCTCAGGATTTCATTGAGTTCATCTTTAAAGCCCATGCTCAGCATAACAATTGCTTGGCCACCTGTTTGGCCAGCTCGCGCGTGGGGCAGAGAATAAGCCCCTGAACGAAATCGCGTTTGGCATCCATCTGCGCCAGCAGTGGAAGCCCGTAGGCGGCGGTTTTTCCCGTGCCTGTTTGCGCTTGCGCCACCAGGTCGGTGGCGCCGGCCATCAGCATCGGTATTACCGTTTGCTGAATGTGGGTGGGCTCAATAATATTCAATTCAGCCAGTCCTTTTACATAGCCCGGCTGAATTCCTAATTCTTCAAAATTTTTCAAGATACCTGTAATTGATAAGCGAGCGCAAGGTACGGTATAACTTATCATATAACTTAATCTCTAACTAGCAGATTTTGAGACAAAAGCAATTTACGAAAATCCGAACTCGATTCGTGGTAAGCGAAGCAATCCCGAACTTGTTTCGGGGCTCTCCATCCCCTTCATTCTTCGGCAGAGCACAAGCGTCAGCGCTATTTTTTTATGTGATTTACGCTGAGAACAGTGAGAAAATGGACAACCAAAGCTCAAATAAGGAGTTCGCAGAGGATCGCAAGCGATCAGTGAGACACCCGACAACATTTCACTTGGTAAGTTCTCACAGCGTGCTTGCACGCTTCTGCGCACTCGGCAAAACACGCCCTTCTATTTATTTTCTCACCGTTCCTCCGCCCTTCGCCGGAGCTCAAGCGTTGGCGCTATTTTTTTGCTTAAGGCTATCATATAACAAAATCAATTTATTTCTAATGGTCAGTTAAATATCAGTTATCAAAATGGATAATAGGAGCAGCGCTCATAGATGAATTCAGGTGTAAAGTTCGACCTAATAGAGCGAAGTATCTTTCATCCCTTTTTTTCGCTTGCCTTCACTGCCTTTTTTAAACTTACCTTCGATGCGAAAAAAAAATCAGCAGTTTTTATGTCATTTAAAGCGCTAGGGGTGGCTCCCTATTTGTTAAAATCTATTGATCAACAGGCTTACAATAAACCCACCCAGGTGCAGGAAAAGGCCATTCCCCAAATCTTGCAGGGCAAGGATGTGCTGGGCCTTGCTCCAACGGGTTCGGGAAAAACGGCGGCTTATGTCATTCCCATCCTGCAAAGCTTAAAGGGGAAGACCAAAACCAGAAACAGGCATATCAATGCGTTGGTGCTGGTACCCACAAGGGAGTTGGCCATTCAGGTGGAAGGCGTATTTCGGTCGTTTTCGCAAAA
>JAIVHP010000158.1 GCA_020201045.1 Flavobacteriales bacterium | reverse complement strand
TGGTGAATATGTCCGCAAACCACAAACCGGTAATCGTTTTCAGCAGCCAGGTCTACCACCAGGTCTTCAAAATGATTAATAAAACTCACCGCCGACTTCACATTGTTTTTAATGCGCTTTGAAAGTGATATGCGTCCTCTTCCAAATTTTATCAAAACCTGATTTACAAACCGGTTGATTAAAATGAGCATATCGTAGCCCGTACTCCCGAGTTTGGCCAACCACTTGGAATGCTTCATGGTAACATCGAATACATCGCCGTGGAATATCCACGCATTTCCCGTTTCGAGCGGCAGCACAATTTTATTTACAATCGTGAGACTCCCGAGTTCAAAATCCGAAAATTTCCGCAGCATTTCATCGTGATTGCCCGTTACATAAATCACTTTTACTCCTTTGCTTATCAGCGAGATCAAATGCTTTATCACCTTCATGTGGCTTTTGGGCCAATACCTTTTTCTGAATTGCCAAATATCTATGATGTCGCCATTTAAGATCAGCGTTTCGGGCTCTATACTTTTCAGGTATTTCAGAAGTTCATCGGCGTGGCAGCCATATGTTCCCAGATGGACATCTGAGATAACTACCACCTCAACTTTTCGCTTTTTCGGTTTCATGGTTTTTTAAAATTAGGATGGCGGAAGTCCGAAAAGCGCTGTGCAGAGTGTAAACAGTTTTCATTTTTAATATTTGAAAGTCGCACATGTATCGGTCCTGATCGATTTTCACCAAATGTGCCCTACCCGGATGAAATGCAGGTTAGCTGGCGGTTAACCTTACATTAAGCGCCCATCAATCTATCAACACACGCATCTTTATAACCCATTTCCACGAGAGCCATTTTGAGATAATACCCGCCTTTGCCAAAGGATTTTATTAAACGCGAGTTATGGTGGCGATTTCAAAATTAAAACCGGCTAATCCCTTATGTTTGTCGTTTCAAAAGCATTCACAAATTTCTAAATGAACAAAGCGGCTGAGCTGAGCAGGTTTCGCTCTAAAAAGGTAGGTATTGGAATTGTTATCATTCTGCATATAGTAGGTGCCGCGGGGTTTCTTTCGCCGCTTTCCGATTGGTTTGTTTTTTTAACTCCCGTAAACATGATTATTACTGCGGGTATGATTTGGATAGACTCCAAACAGGGCAACGTTCTGGGATGGCCTATTGCCCTCACCATTATACTTCTCGGCTATTTAGTAGAAATTTTTGGAGTACAAACCGGACTCCTTTTCGGGAATTACGAGTACGGCGAAGTTTTGGGATGGAAATTCTTTGAAGTGCCCCCAATTATAGGAGTGAATTGGCTGGTCGTGATTTGGGGCTGCTACAGCTTCGTCCACAGTTTTAAGGTGCACAAATACTTGCGTTGGATAGCTGTGGGATTGATGGCAACACTCCTGGACATGCTTATTGAGCCGGTGGCGATTCACTTTGGGTTTTGGCAATGGGCCGATGGCATCCCACCGCAGCAAAATTACATCGCCTGGTTTATCATATCCTGTGCTATGGCTCTCTTGTTTGAAAAGTACCCGCTTGTTTCAAAACCCAGACTAGGGGTTGTTGCCATTGTTTGTCAATTCCTTTTCTTTGGTATCTTGCTGTACGCAATTTCTTAGGCATGATCAAAACCGTCTTTCGAATTATTCTCCTGCTTTTCGGCCTCTTTATACTGGGGTGGCTCGTTTTCGAAATAAGAACAATCCTTCTCTACCTGGCCATTTCCTTTGTTGTGGTTTTAATTGGAAGGCCGATTATGCTCACGCTCGACCGGGTTCGAATTCGCAAACACGAAATTCCGAATGCCGTGAAAGCCGCCATGACGCTGCTCATTGTTTTTATCGTCTTTGGGTCTGCGTTGGGTTATTTTGTCCCGGCCATTTTCGCGGAAGCAGAGCTGCTCGCCAATCTCGATGTAGATAAAATCACAGAAACGCTCGCTCCTGTGTTAGACAGGTTAAACGCCCTGATTCACATGTACAACGTAAATCAGGAAGGAGATGTGAGTGAGACAGATATTGTGGAATACATTTTTAAGTCTATTGACCTGGACATCCTTCCCGCTGTGCTGAATTCACTGGTTGGGGCATTTGGGAATTTTTTAATTGCCGCTTTCTCCGTTCTGTTTATCTCCTTTTTCTTTTTAAAAGACAAAGATTTAATCATCAATTTAATTGGATTACTCACCCCAGACCGGATGAAGGAGAACGTAGAGCGCATCAGAAGAAATGTGAGAAAAACGCTCTCGCGATACTTTGTGGGATTAATTATCCAGGTAATTGCCATTACAACCTGTGTGTTTATAGGTCTGAGCATTATTGGCGTTAAAAACGCCCTGCTCATCGCCTTTTTTACGGGTGTGGTAAACCTGGTACCGTATCTGGGGCCCTGGATCGGCGCCAGCTTTGGTGTTTTCATTTTGGTCGCAAATAACATCGATGCGAGTTTCGCAAGCGAAATACAGCCCAAGCTCATCGGACTGCTCATTGTGTTTGCCGCTACACAAATGATTGATAACTACGTATTTCAACCCCTTATTTTCTCAAATAGCATCAATGCGCACCCGCTTGAAATTTTCTTAATTATCCTTATCGCAGGAACAATAGGCGGAATAGGCGGCATGGTCGCGGCCATTCCGGTGTATTCTATTCTCCGCATTATTTTTATCGAAATGAATAAGGAATTTGGCTGGATTGCCAGTCTTCATCGAGGAAACTCTTAGTTTTTCTTCATTTACAAAAGCCCAAAAACCTAAAAACCCTTCACGTTTGAAGGGTTTTTAGGGCTATGAAACAGAAAAACTATCTTGGATTACTATCGAAAGTCCTGATTTAGAGTGAGACGATGAAAGATAGGAGACTCTCGATATAACGTCATCCAAGTGACCCAAATATACAGCAAGATTTTATACCTGCACAATAAATTCGATAATTTTTTTTCGATAATTTTTATTTTTTATCGTAACAATCTGTATTTCTGTTTTTTATAAAGCTAGACATGAACAGGTGCTGACAAAATGTCTCATTACTTCATTTCGTGTCTAAATCGAAAATCCAGGGGGGCTGCAATCTCATAAGATGAACTATTTGGATGGATTAATAAGCACCTGGAATTTTAGTGGACATTGCGTCTTAAATTACTTAAGCTTGCAGATAAATTAGTCGTATCTCCGATTTTCATATATTCACCAGCCGTAAAAGCAAAACAACATTGATGAATAGTCTTAAGTGCGCTCTTTCATTGGCAACAATATACCTTTGTTTATCGCCTTCATTTGCACAAGAATCAGCCATAACGCTGGAAAAAATATGGAAGCAAAACACTTTCAGTTCTGAATCAGTTTCGGGTATCCGCAGCTTAAAAGACGGAAAACACTACACCAGTATAGGCCGTGACGGCAACGGACAGTTTTTGGTGAAGTACGCCTACGAAACGGGTTTGGCAGTAGACACTATTTTTTCTACCAACGATATTGA
>JAIVHP010000019.1 GCA_020201045.1 Flavobacteriales bacterium | reverse complement strand
GAAGTACCTCGCGGGCAATAAGGGGCAGTGGCTCCACATAAATAATGTCATTCGGTTGCACTACAAAGTCTGCCTGCTCCAGTCCATCTATGGTAGAAAGGTCTATGTTATAGACTTCGCGTTTACCGGTGTTTTCGTTGGTTCTAATCAGTTTTATTTTGCTTGCAATTCCCCGCTCCACAATGCCTCCCGCCATAGCAAGCGCCTCCAAAAGCGTGGTGTTGTTGTTTACCAGGGTAATGACCTGAGCGGTTCCGCCCGAGCCCGGCGATACGATTACGCGGTTGTTGTTTACCCTTAAAATCACAAAAGGCTCGTTGTAGTACTGTGTGTAAAGATTTTCGAGTTTTTCTTCGGCTTCACGGATGGTGAGTCCGGCCAATTTTACACGACCCAACACGGGTAACTTGGCGGTGCCATCTACGTCAATCAGGTATGTCATCGCACCCCCCATGCCACGTCTGTTCATCATCTGGTTTCCACCTCCGCCTTGCGATAGCACTGTCGATCCGATTCCCATTTCAATCAGCATGTGTCCATCTCCAGTGAAAAAGTCGAGGGAAACCTGATTGTTTACCGTTAATTTCGATGCAATTATAGACGTATCCGGAAGTTCGGCGTACTCGTAATCTTTTGGCGCCTTGAAAAGGATATCCTTGTTTACCGTACAACTACCTAAAATAAAGGTTATTAAAACCCAAACCAGCACATGCCTCATAACATTGCTTATCTTCAAATATTGAATGGTCGAAAGTATTAAAATTAAACCAAAAGCTTATCGTATAGGCTGGTTATATCATCAACAAGCCGATGGTAGTGAAACTTGTCTTTAACGAACTCCCAACCTTCTTTTCCAAACTCTTTTCGCAGGGATTCATTGTTTACCATTTCCAATAAGTTTTCCATAAAAAGTGTATCGTCGTTGGGTTCGCTGAGCAGCGCAGTTCTGTTCGGCAGCACAATGTTCTCAATTCCACCCACATTGGTAGAAACGATGGCTTTGTTACTGGCCTGAGCTTCGATTAAACTTACCGGTGTCCCTTCGTTTTTTGATGTGAGCGCAATGATGTCTACTCCGGCATTTACGTAATCCACGTTCTTAACCCAGGAAGTGAAATACACATCCACGTGGTCTTCGGAGTCGTTGCTGAAGGTGAGCCCGTTGGTTCGACAGCAATCCTCGATGTTTTGGCGAGACTCTCCATCACCCACAATAAAGGCTTTGACGGTCTTGTTGGACTTTTCCTTGATATTCCTTATAGCCTTTAAAAATAACTCGTGGTTCTTAATGGGTACCAGCCTGCCCACTATCCCAATGGCAATATCGGTTTCGGAGAGGTGAAATTCTTCTCTGAAGATGGTTCTTTTTTCGGCCTGTCCATCCTGAAAACGTTGCAAATCGAACCCGAGTGGAATCACGCTGATTTTTTCCGGCGGGCATATGCGGTGTACTTCGGCCAGTTCTTTTTTCTGCCCTTCGCTTATCGCGATTATTTGGGTGCTCATGCTGGCCAGCTTTCGCTCAAAAGCTTTGTAGACCCCGGTGGTAAACGAGTTGAAATAAGAGTGAAAAACGTGGCCGTGAAACGTGTGAATAATCACCGGAACACCGCATTGATGTGCCGCCAACCGCCCTAGAGCACCGGGTTTCGATGCGTGGGTATGCACAATGTCGGGCTTTACTTCCCTGATAATTCTCTTCAGGTGCTGCAGGGCTTTGTAGTCTCGGTAGGGGTTTATAGAGCGCTGCATCTCGGGGAAAACCATCGGCGTAATGCCGAGGTTTTCTACGATAAACTGCGAACTGTCTTCACTCGCATCCTTCATACCTCCCAATAGCGTGGTTTCAAAACGCTCCGGAAGGTGCTTGGTAAGGTATGCGGCGTTGTATGTTGGTCCGCCTAAATTAAAGCGGTTTATAATCCTAAGTACTCGGGGCATAGGGGTAATTCAGTGGGCGAAGGTAAGATATTTGGGTTAAAAGGATTCAATCAAAGTGCTTCATGTACCAATGCTGAAACACCAATAAAGCCCAGATGGTATGCGGCGAATCGCCGGGGTTTTGGCTTGTCGATTTCCTTTCGAGGTGTTTTACTTCCGCGAAGTTGAAGATCTGCTGCTTTTCAATTCGCTCTTCGCTAAACAATTCTTCACGGTATTTTTTCAATGGCCCGGATAGCCAATGGGTAAGAGGGGCTTCAAACCCCCGCTTTTTACCCTTGAAAAAGTTTTTGGGCATCGCATCGGAATACGCATCGCGAAGGAGTATTTTTCCTTTCGATTTATTGAGCTTTTCGCTCGCTGGAATTTCGAAGAGAAAGTTCACCAAATGGTGATCGAGAAAAGGCACCCTGACTTCCAGGCTGTGGTGCATGCTCATTAAATCTACTTTGCAGAGCATATCGTTGGGTAAAACCATTTCCACATCGGCTTTGAGCACTGTATTGAAATCGGCGGGGTCGATGTGTAGTTTTGCCGGGATGCGGTTTTCTGGATTGCGCAAAATTTTTGAAACCACATCTGCCGGGGTAAAGCTCGCCCATTCCAAATACCGGTCGGCAAGCGGAAGGTTTAAGCCCCGGCTGTAGCGCTTCAGCTTTCGGAGCTCGTTCATGGTTTTGCTGTTCCGCGATTCTGGAAGATAGGATATCAGATTATCGGCCGATTGCATAGCCTTGTTGGCAAAGCTCGTTTCGATTGATCTTAGAAGTGCCCTGTGCTTGTTGTATCCACCCAGTATTTCATCCGCTCCGTCGCCGCTCAGGATTACTTTCACATCGTTGCGCGCGTATTCGGAAATTAGATTCACCAGGGCGGCAGAAGAATCGGCAAAGGGTTCGTCTATGGCGTCTAAAATACCGCCGAGCTTGCGGTCTATATCGCTTTCGGTGAGTTGGAGCACCCGGTGATTGATGCCAATGTGTTTGGCCATTGCCGCCGCTCTTTCACTCTCGTCGAAAAAGGGTTTGTCCGGGAATCCCACCGAGAAAGCGGTAATATCGGGGTTGGTTTTGGCCGCGATGTGGGTGATTACAGCCGAATCGAGCCCGCCGCTCAGAAAGGTGCCGACGGGAACATCGGCCTGCAATCGGTCTTGAACCGATTTTTCGAGTAATTGCCTGAACCGTTGCTGCATCCCGGCTTTATCTCGCTCGGTTTGAACGGTCTCGGTCAACGTGTAGTAGCGCTTCTTCTCCACCCCGCTTTTTGACATTTTAAGGTAATGAGCCGGTTCGAGTTTTTTTACGCCCTTTAGAATGGTGTTTGGCGCCGGAACGTAGCTGAATTGAAGGTATTGGAATAAGCTTTTAGAATCGATTTCCTTTCGGGAAATCCCCTTTATCACTGCCGTCAAACTACTCGCAAAGGTGATTTGATCTGACTCCCGGGCGTAAAAGAGCGGCTTTATTCCAAACCGATCTCGTGCCAGCAACAGCTCGCCTGCTTCTTGATCGTAAAATGCAAAAGCGAAAAATCCGTTTAAGCGCTCGATAAATTCGGCGCCGTAGGCAATAAGTCCGCGAAGCAGAACTTCCGTATCGCTGTGGGTTTTAAAAGTGTGCGATCTTTCGCGGAGCTCATCTCGCAGTTCTTTGTAATTGTAAATCTCACCGTTAAACACCAGGGTATACCTTCCATCTTCGGCGCTCATGGGCTGGTTTGCTTTTTCGCTGAGGTCGATAATGGAGAGTCGGCAGTGCCCCAGTTTGGCACTTTCTCCGCTATACATACCCGCTGCATCTGGACCCCTTCGCTTTAAGCAGGAAACCATGCTGCGCAAAGAATCTTCGCTATCGGCAGCCCAGCTACCTATCGACCATATGCCCGCTATTCCACACAATATTCTAAACTAAGGCGTCGAATTTATACGAAAACTACGGTCTTTGCATTATTATTGACAAAGCTTTTCAATGGTTTCCGCTTCAAAACTCTTCATTACCGCATCTTGCCTGCTGGCTTCAGTGGCTTTAACGGGGCAAAATTCGCTCTCAAAACTCGTGAATGACCCCGCGATGAAAGGTGCGTCGTTGTCCTTGTCCTTGATCGATGTAAATACGGGCGAACTTTTGATGAGCCACGAACCTTCCACCCGGCTTTGTCCGGCATCGGTGTGGAAAATCTTTACCGCCAGTGCGGCCCTCGAGAATCTGGGTGAGGAGTTTAAATTTCGCACGTTGATTTGCCACGATGGAACCCTGGAAGACGGCGTTTTAAATGGAAACATTTACATCATTGGCTCCGGAGACCCTTCCCTTGGTTCGAAGCATTTCGATAAGAACTTTACCGCACTGATGCGCGACTGGGTAGATGCGGTGAAAGCTTTTGGCATCCGCCAGATAAACGGCAAAGTGGTAGCAAACGGGAGCTTTGTAAAGGGAATTAGTTTACCGCGCACCAGAATCTGGGAAGATATGGGCAATTACTACGGCACCGCCGTTTCGGGAATTAATATCAATGACAATTCTTACAGCGTATTTTTTAATACCCCAATGGAGCCGGGAGGCGCAACAACCATTTCGCGCATTCATCCCGAAGTGCCGGGCTTGCAAATGGAGAATGAAGTAATAGCGAGCACTGTAAACCGCGACCGCGCCTATATTTTTGGTTCGCCCCTGGATCAAAAGCGGTTTGTTCGCGGTACGCTACCGGTGGGGCGCCAGGATTTTGAAGTAAAGGGGAGCCTGCCCGAACCCTTGCTATTCTCGGCTTTTCACTTTAAAGAATCGCTCAATGCTGCGGGTGTAACCGTAAAAGATGGAATAACAGTGGAGCGGGAAACGCACCGCGAGCCCTCTACTTTAAAGCGTATATCGGCCACGGAATCGCCGGAATTAAAAGCCCTTTTAGCCCATACCTTACAAAAAAGCGATAACCTCTACGCCGAAGCAATTCTTATGCAGCTCGGAGCCCGGAATGGCGAAGCTTCGATTGATTCGGGGCTGGACGCCATTCACGCCCATACCCGCAACATCTGCGAAAGCTCCTACGCCTATTTTGCATACGATGGCAGCGGACTCTCCCGCTTCACAGCAGTAAGTTCGGCTCAGGTAACGCAGCTACTCCATTTTATGGCAAACGACGAGAACCAGCGAAAGTATTTGCTAAACGAACTGCCTGTGGCCGGAAAGAATGGCACCATGAGAAGTTTTGGCAGGCGGACAAACCTCGAAGGGAATCTCCGCGCAAAAACCGGCTCGATGGAACGGGTAAGGGCCTACGCCGGAACGCTTACCGCCTTTACCGGAAGGGAGTTGGGCTTTGCCATCCTGGTAAATAACTACGAGCAGGATGATTACCTCGTTAAAGAAAGTATTCAGGATTTTTTGCTGAAGGTGTACGGCGACTATTAAAACGCCATTCGAATGGTGCGTTTTGATTTCAACGCTTCGCGCTCTTCTTTATTCAAGCAGTAGCGCGTGTAAATTTCGAGCGACTCTTCGTCGCCGTAATCTGCGGCGGTTTTGTAGGTTGAGCAGGCGTCTTCTTCTTTGCCGGAAAAATACTGGGCTTCGGCTTTGTAATAGTAGAAATCGGCTTCTTTTGGGAGTTTTTTCGGATCTATTTCATCCAGCATCTCTATGGCGGTTTCGTACTGCTCGTTTACCAGGTGGATGACGGCAATATTGTATTGTGCCGCGACCAGTTCCGGATCAATTTCCAATGCCCTTTGGTAATCGCGCACGGCGTCGCTGTATTTCTGCAATTCGGCATTTGCCGCAGCTCGCATATAGAGCGCATCCCGGTAATTTTCGTCCAGCTTTATGGCTTTGTTGTAATTTCTCAACGCCGCATTCGTCTTGTAATTCATGTATTCTACATTGCCCATGTAGTAATAGGCATCGGCTAAGTCGGGGTTGAGCTTGAGCGCTTTCGCCAGAAGATTTTCAGCTTCTTCCAACTGGTTGAGATTGAAATAAGCATTGCCCCAGTTGGCGTAAAGCAGGGCAGAGTTTTTGTCTATCTTTTTCGCTTTTTCGTAGCACTGAATGGCCGCCACAAATTTCTCTATTTTTTGATAGGCATTTCCCTTGAGCATCCAGGCGTCAAAGCTTTCTACATCTTCGAGCAGGTTTTGATCTACCCGTGTGATTACATCGTTAAACCGGCCTTTTTCATACAGTGATTGCGCGTCGGCCAGAGCAGAACTGCCCTGCCCAAGAGCCGGAAAAGTTGTCGTGAAAACGAAAATTACTATGGCAATCGACCTGAACATACAGGCTTTCTACGTAAGGTTAGCTCAAAAAGTTTGCCCGTTAACCTGAAATTCTAAATCAAATTCTTCGAGCGACTTGAGCACAAGGTGGGCAGATTGAAATTTTGGATCGCTGTACGATTTGGATTCCGGTACCGCAATCACCTTCATTTTTGCCGCGAGTCCGGCAACAACGCCGTGAAAGGAATCCTCGAAAACGATGCACGCTTCGGGTAGAACATCCAGCTTATTTGCAGCCGAAATAAATACGGCGGGGTGTGGCTTTCCGAATTTCTCAAATTGGGCGGAGTGCAACACAGAAAAAGCGTTTTCCATACCGAGCAATTTCACCACCGAATGGATAAGCGTCATGGGAGATGATGACGCGATGGCCAGCTTGTGACCAAAATCTTGACATTGGGCTATAGCCGATTCCACGCCGGGAAGTATTTCTCCTTCTTCACCGATCAGTTGACTCACCCGCGCCAGAATTTCTTCTTCCACCGCCTTCACCGATTTGCCGGTCCAGGGCTTTCGCTGATACCACAACTCCACTACTTCGTTTAACCGATAGCCCATGGTTTCGCGGCAATCGTCTTCGGTGAGCGATATTCCCACGGTACTAAAAACTTCTATTTCGGCTTTCCGCCAAAGGGGCTCTGAATTAATGAGCAACCCATCCATGTCGAAAATGGCTGCTTTAATCACGTGTCTCTCCAAAAGTAGCGGGTGAATATAATGAGTACGGTAAATATCTCCAGCCGGCCCACAATCATAAGTGCGCTAAGTATCCACTTGGAATACCACGGAATTTGGGAGAAAGTTCCAGCGGGCCCGGTTTCTCCCAGCGCAGGCCCCACATTTCCCAAACTCGATGCCACTGATCCCATCGCCGTTATGGCGTCCATTCCCGTAATGGCCAACGCGAATGAGCCGATGCCAAAAATGGTGAGGTAAATGATGATAAAGGCGAGAATGTTTCTCGTTACTTCGTGTGCCACGGGCTTGCCGTTAAACCGAACGGGTATAATGGCCGAAAGGTGAAGTTGGCGTTTAAATTCAATGATGGAATTCTTGGCGATAATCAGGTGGCGCACAATCTTAACTCCTCCCGAAGTAGACCCCGCGCTGCCACCAATAAACATCAGCGTAAAAAATATCAGTGTTATCGCGCCAGACCAGGCGGTGTAATCGGTGGTGGTGTACCCGGTGGTAGTAAGTACGGCAATTACCTGAAATAAGCTTTCTCGAAAAGCCCGCTCCAAGGGGTGTCCGTTATTGATCACTAAAATGCCGGTAATCAGTAATACCGTAAAAAGCGTAACGCCCGCATACGCCCTGAACTCTTCATTTGCCCATAGCCTTTTCACTTTTCCCTTAAAGGCCACGTAGAGCAGCACAAAACTGGTGCCGCCCAAAAACATAAAAAAGGAGATCACATACTCAATGGAGGGCGAGTTAAAATGTGCGATGCTCGCCTGTTTGGTAGAATATCCGCCCGTAGCCAAAGTGGTGAGCGCGTGGTTCATCGCATCGAAAAAGCTCATATCCAGTCCGTACAAAATCCCGGTAAGGGAGAGTGTGAGAACAATGTAGAGCAGCCAAAGGCGTTTTGCCGTATCCTGTATCCGCGGCTTTAGCTTGTCGGCAGTAATTCCGGGCACTTCGGCTAAAAAAAGCTGCATACCACCAATCCCCAGAGATGGCAAAATGCTAATTACCAAAACAATAAATCCTAACCCGCCGATCCACTGCATAATGCTTCGCCAAAAAAGGATGCTTTCGGGCATGGCTTCGATATTATCGAGAATAGTAGCTCCGGTGGTGGTAAAACCCGAAATGCTTTCGAAAAAGGCATCGGTAAAATTGGGGATGGCCCCGGTAAGCATAAAGGGAATGGTACCGGAGAGCCCCAAAACAATCCAACTTAACGTTACAATAAGATAGCCGTCGCGCTTTTTGAGTTTCCGTTTTTTCGCGTTCTTATAAGTTGCAAAGTGCAGTGCCGCTCCCAGAACGGCGTTGATACCAACCGATGTGAGCCAGTTGGTTAAGGTTCCATCGGCGTGGTAGATGGCAAAAGGGATGCAAAGAGCCATGAGCGCTGCGTTGATAAAAAGCAACGTGCTCATAATGTTGAGGATCCCTACGAGATTTAGCCTCACTTAAAAAAGGATTCTACTTTGTGAATGCATTCCATTTTTGATAGAATTACCACGTGGTCTTTTTCTTCAAACCGAAAGTCTTCGTCGGGAATACGCCCTTTTTCGTTTCTAACAATGCCGCCTACAATGGAGCTCTTCGGGAATTTAATTTCCGGGATCCGCTTGCCGATAATCTTAGAGTTTCCGGTTACTTCAAACTCCAATACTTCTACATCTGCCCCGTGTAAACTGGTGAGTGCCAAAACTTCGCCCTTGCGGATATACCTGAAAATAAAATTCGCCGCGATCAGTTTTTTATTGATCAGCGTATCTACGCCCACACTTTGCGAAAGGTGGATATAGTCTATGTTTTCTACCAGGGCAATGGTTTTTTCAACCCCGTGATTTTTGGCAACCAGGCTGGTAATAATATTCGTTTCGCTGTTTCCGGTCACGGCCACAAACGCATCCATCTCAGATAGGTTCTCTTCATCCAGCGCGTCCACATTTCTTCCGTCGGCATTAATTACCAGCGTATCGGGCAAATTCTCCGCCAGCCACTGACAGCGGTCTTTATTCGGTTCAATTATTTTTACCCTGTACTTTTTGCTCAGCGCCAGGGCGGTATGGTAGCCCACAGAACTTCCACCCAGTATCATCAGGTTTTTAATGTCTACCCGGTCTTTTCGAAATACTTCCAATACGGCTTCAAAACCCGATGGGTTTGCGATAAAATAGGCGTGATCGTTTACCAAAAAACGCGTATCGGATGTGGGAATGAGCGTTTCGTTGTTTCGCAGAATGGCCACGGCTTTGTAATTTTCGTAAGCCGCTTCATCTCTTGTTTCGCCTACGGTTTTACCCGCTAGTTTACTGTCGTATTCCACCCGTACCCCCACTAGGGAGAGCTTTCCTTTGTCGAAGTCAATAAAGTCGGTAAGGGCAGACTCTTTGCAGAGGCGTTTAATCTCTTTTGCCGCCAGTGAAGCGGGAGAGATGAGCTCGTCAATCCCAATATTGGCTAAATCGAGTTTTTCGCGATTAGTTAAAAACTCGACGTTCGAAATGCGGGCTACCGTCTTTTTGGCACCGAGGTGCTTCGAAATTATGCACGTGGTGAGATTGACGTCTTCGCTGTTGGTAACGCCGATAACCAGGTCTGCTTTTTGAACATTTGCCTTGCCCAGGATACTGATGGAAGTAGAGCTGCCATCGATTACCTGCAGGTCTAGTTGGTGGGTAATCTGACTGAGCTTGTCGGAATCTTTATCGATTACCGTAATGTCGTGCCCTTCAATCGTTAAAAGCTTCGCGAGGTGAAAACCAACTTCTCCTGCACCTGCTATAATTACCTTCATTCAAATGCGAATTTAAGCGCAAATATATACAGTATTGATTTCCGGTACTATTCTTTTTGGGTGCATTATTCCACAGCTATCCGGGTAATTCGGTTAGCATAAATTGGCCTGTGGATACTTTGTCTTTTAAACATTTTACTACTTTCGCCGACGCAAGGTTTAGCTCAGTCCTGCCAGATTGAGCTACTAAGAGGGAATCAGGTGAGATGCCTGAACAGTACCCGCTGCTGTATGCTTCTAAAATGCTCAGCTATTCTTAAGGCCACTTTTGTCTGTTCAGGCAATGGGAAGGCTGGTTGAGCGAAGCGAGTCAGAAGACCTGCCATGCAATATATTTTTTCGGACTTTCGGGAATTGAAGTTTGAAATGACCGGCTTTTTACAAGCTTTCGTTATTTCTGAATTTACCCTGTCCGTTTCATGAATTGGTAGCTTATGACTTCCCTAATGAACCGGATTGGAGCGCATTACTGCTTTGCTTTGATTTGCGTTTTGGCTCCAATTTTTGCTTATGCTCAGGCCGATACGGTTAAACTCCAGGAGTTTGATGTGTTGGGGTATGCCCTCGAGAAAGATTTGTCGGGGGCGTTTTTAGACCGCTATAACATCGAGAAAATACCCCTTGCGGAGACCGAGGGAATAGACCATGTTTTACAGCAGCGAACGAATTTAAACCTTCGTGGTTTCGGGCCGGGTGGGAGTTATGGTTTGTCTATTCGCGGCTCCAGCCCCAGTCAGGCTCAGGTATTGATAAACGGCATTCCCTTCGAAAACCCGGGCCTGGCCCAGGCAGACATTTCGCTGATTTCGGCGGGCTCCTTTTCCAATATTGCCATTTACCGCGGTTCATCGGCAGCCTACCTCGGAAATGCGGCCGTGGGTGGGGCGATATTGCTCCAGCCGGCACTGGCAAGCGAAAATTCGGTTTCGCAAATGTTCACTGCGGGAAGTTTCGGGCAGTTTGGCTCGGCCACGCGCGTAAATCTGAAATCGAAAAATTTGGCGAGCACAACCCAGGTTTTTTACCGGCGGGCAGAAAACGATTTTGATCGGCCAAACCCCCTGCGCAGAACCGAATTGCAGCCCACTCCTAACGCGCGTTTCGAAAGCTATGGGTTTACCGAAAATTTAAAGTGGTACCGCGATGCTTCTACCTGGAATTTATTCCTTTTGGGCAGTGCCACCGACCGGCAGATTCCGCCCAACCTTTCAAAACCAACTTCCAAAGCACGCCAGGAAGACCGCAACGCGCGCCTGCAACTGGGGCACGAATACCGCTGGGCAAAGTCGAAATTAAAGACCGATGCAGCACTCGATGCGGGAAGTCTGCTGTATGTGGATGCCCTATCGGATATAAACTCCCCATCAAATTTTGCCACGCTTCACCTACAGTCTAAATACGTGGGAACCTGGAAAGATTGGAATTATCGCGCCGGAGTAATATTCAGGTACTCCCAGGTGGAAACGTCGAACTACTCAAACCCGAGGATTCGAAACAGCCCGGCAGTTTTTGGTGGTTTTTCACGAAAGTGGAACAACGCAAAAACAGAAATCTCTGCCTTTCTGCGACAAGAATTTCTCAATGGCTCGGCACTTCCGCTAATCCCCGTCGTTTCGCTTTCGCATTTGATTTTTGAAGATCTAGAAATCTCGGCATCTGCCGGCAAGAGCTACCGAATTCCCGGGCTGAACGATTTGTTCTGGGAGCCCGGGGGAAACCCCGAATTAAAACCCGAATCGGGCTGGTTTCAGGAAGCTGGCCTAAACTGGACGCCGGGTGGTTCAAGGGGCGATTTTTCACTTAAGGTAAACGGATTTCACCGCATCATTGACAACTGGATTATTTGGCGGCCCGGACCCATGTACTGGTCGCCGCAAAATCTTCGATCGGTGCGGAGTCAGGGGATAGAATCTTCCGTAGACTTTGGCCACAGCCTGGGCGGTCTGGAATTTCGGCACAGGGTGGGAGCGACGTACGCCGATTCCAGA
>JAIVHP010000157.1 GCA_020201045.1 Flavobacteriales bacterium | reverse complement strand
GCTGATATCCGCGTGTTTGTAGTAGACGGAAAGGCCGTTGGCGCCATGCGCCGACAGGGAGCCGAAGGTGAGTTTCGCTCCAATTTGCACCGCGGTGGATCGGCAAAATCGGTACGACTTACCAAGGCACAGCGCGCATTGGCGGTTCAGGCTGCCAAAGCAATGGGCTTAAATATGGCCGGGGTAGATATGCTCGAATCCGAACGCGGCCCACTTGTTCTCGAAGTGAACTCATCGCCCGGATTGGAGGGCATAGAAGTAGCCACCGGAAAAGACATTGCCGGTTCGGTGATTAGCTATATCGAAAAGCACGCCGAAAAAGGGCACCGCACCGATAAGGTTGGCGCTTAAGCGCCAGGTGGCTGCGATGGGCGAACTTCTATTTTGGATGGAAGTGTGCGCGGATTCATCTCGAGCATGTCTTTTACGAGCTTGCCGATATCTTCGGGTTGTATTTTCCAAGCGTCTTCTTCGCTCGGCGTATGCCCTGCAAAATGGCTGGTAACTGATCCGGGCATAATGGTCGAAACTTTTACGCCGTGCTTTCGCAAGTCGAGCATAATGGCTTGCGAAAACCCAACGAGGCCGAATTTGCTCGCGTTGTAAGCCGCACCTTTGGCAAAGAAGTTTGTTCCTGCCAGGCTTGCGATGGTAATAATATATCCTTTTGATTTTTTAATCTCAGGAACAGCCGCCTTTACCGTGTTAAATACTCCGGTTAAATTGGTGTCTATGGTTTGGTTCCACTCGTCTAAACTCAGCTCTTCAATGCTACCGAAGTGACCCACGCCGGCGTTCGCCACCACTACATCGAGCTTCCCAAATTTGTCGGTTACCTTATTGCAAATGGTTTCCATATCTTTCGCCGAGCGCACATCGCCGCTTACTCCTAGGGTTTCTCCCTGGGTTTCGGCCGCTAGTTTTTCAGCAGCTTCCACCGTTTTACTCTCCTTTCTTCCGGTTATGGCAACTTTGCAGCCACCTCTGAGAAGTACTTCTGCAATTCCGTATCCAATTCCGTATGTTCCGCCTGTAATCAGCGCTACTTTTCCCTTCATAAAATGTTTTTTTAAAAATTATTAAACGGGTGCCTTTACATCGGCGATAAACCAACAGCCTTCGTCGTTGTAAATCAACCAGGGCACAGGCCACCAAATTCCTTCCTTCGCCATAACGGCAAAGTCTTCGCTGGTTTCGTCGTTGTCGTCAAACCGCAAGCCCAGCCTTAGCAATTCTTCGAAGCACTTGCGCACTCCGGTTGCGTTTTCCAAACCGATTCCGATCAGGTATTCGTCTTCCTGCCCATCCCATGTTCTAAATGTTTTGTAAACACGTGGCAGACCGCCTTCTATCCGTTCATCTATTTTGAACTTCGGGATGAGTACGTTGTATGGCCGAAATTTGATCATTTTTCTTTTTTAAGATGCCTGGTATCTAAACAATGAATTCGAATTCCTTTTGTTTACTTTTCATCATAGTAAGACTTCACCTTTCTGAGTCAACCACAGTTTTTCTAACACAATTGCTCAAAGGTAAGAATTGATGTGTTCTAAGCTGTCGGTATTCCGATTGAGATTTTATATCTCCACCGGAAGGTAGAGTACAGCCGTTCCACGGCGAATGGTTACGCTGTCCAGGTGTCCCATTTCCGTTTTTTCTGCTGTAATAAGGTGCATGTGAAGAAAGGTGTCGTGATGCGTAAATACGCCTTTATGGTTTCGCGAAAAGAACCCTACAATATCCACCTTCCGGTTGGCCAACGAATAGGGCGTTTGTCCCTGATGCGCTTCTTTCGGTGAACTTACCTTTGCACCGGCCGGCAGATTTTGCACGTGAATTTGAGCCGATTCTACTTCTGCTTCTATCCGAAAAGGAAAGGGTTCTTTGCGCTTAGCCGCGATGCTGTCGATAAATGCTTCGATGGTATTGATGTCACTCACGCGATGAGGCAATTCTACTTTTTTACCGAGCGGCTCGGTGGCGTAAACTAAAAAAGGTGCCCGGGCTTCTTTTGTCCGTTCCACAGTCATTGTGGTGTCTGATGTGACTTTTGACACATAAGTCTGGCCATTCAGAATAGTAATTTCTCCCGATAGAAATTCCAGGGGTCCCACTCCGTACAAATTTGGGTTTTCTGAAAGGGAATCTAGGTAAATTACCCCATCCAATTCTCCTTTCCACATGACATTTTTCATCGCTCCAACACTAAAAAAATCTGTTGTGTGACGCTGTTTTTCTTTTTCTGTTTTTGAATTGCAGGAAAATAAAAGAAGAGCCGATAAGGTGAAAATGTGGTATGGGCGCACAGTGAACTTTATTTTAGGAGACAAATTTAAAAATTGTTTCGCAGGGCTCTGCGTCTTAATTTGTATTCACCTTTATTTCTGGTTCTCGCAAATGGGTTTTAGTAGGCGTAGAAATTATTTTCGCTTGCACCATCGGCGCGGCAATGCTACTTTCACCCGAAATTTAGCCGGAATTCACCATGCAGGGCATTTTGCAAAACACCCGATTTTACCACTTTTTATTTGCCGTTCTACTCCTACCGGCGCTGCTTATCAACCTGGATGCGCACCACCTTTTTGTGCATACCGACGAAGGACGAAGGGCGCTTGTGGCGCTGGAGATGATTTTGAAGAACGAATACCTGGCGCCTACGTTAAACGGCGAATTTTACTACGAAAAGCCGCCGCTGTTTAATTGGATTTTGGTGGCTTCCTTCAAGCTATTCGGATCGTATTCTGCCTTTGCGCTTCGGTTTCCGGTGGTGGTGTTTACGCTGGGCTTTGCCTGGAGCATTGTGGCTTTTCTAAAACCGATAATGGGCAATAAAAAAGCCTGGTTGGTCATGGCTGCCAGCATCACCACCGGCCGGATACTGTTCTACGATTCTTTTTTGGGATTAATCGATATCGGTTTGGCGGTGCTTGTGTTTGTCAATTTTATGCTCTTTTATGTGCTGGGCAGGCAAAAGCGGTATCTCCTGCTCTTTGCACTTACCTATATAATTGCCGCCGTGGGGTATCTCATGAAAGGACTTCCATCGCTGGTTTTTCAGTTTTTCACCATCGTGGCCTACGCGGTGTACATCAAGGATTGGAAATTTATTTTTCACAAGTACAACTTCCTGTGCACCCTAATTTTTATCCTTCCCGTGGGTACCTACTATTATTTTTACGAGCAGGTCAATCCCGGATCCTTCGCCACGGTAATGGATTATACCTGGTTTCAGAGCAGTCAGCGAACGGTTGCGGAGCACGGAATAGGAGAGACCTTGCTCAGTTTGTTGACTTTTCCCCTCGAAAACATGTACCACTTCGCGCCGTGGACATTGTTGCTTATCGCGTTGTTTGGGAAGGGTGTGGTGCGCAAACTCTGGCAAAACGATTTTATGCGCTACGCCATCCTGGTTTTTGCGTTTAATATTTGGGTGTATTGGACTTCGCCGGGCGTTTACCCGCGCTACCTGTTCATGTTTTG
>JAIVHP010000273.1 GCA_020201045.1 Flavobacteriales bacterium | reverse complement strand
TCCAGTTCCATTTTTTGCATGATGAGCCGATACTTCCGGGCATCGAGAAAACGAAGCAGCATTAAACCGCTGCAAAACTCGGCAACGGTCGCTAATCCGCAGGCATGCACCCCCTTAATGTGATTTAAATTACTGCGTTTGTACGGAATTCTGGTAGTAATGGCGCGCGGCTCAATTTTGTAAATCTTAATGCCGTGCGGTTTATTGAAAGGAATGCCCAGTGAAAGAGCCACATTCAACTTTTTTAATGCCCATCGGCTTCCCGCTGCAGCTTCGATATTATTGGCTAAATCAATTTTCAAGAATCTCTGCTATTTGCGGTTTAAAGTACAAATTACTTTTCAATACCTTTCCATCTTCGCGATAGATTGGCTTTCCGTTTTCGTCGAGCTTGCTCATATTACTTCGCTGAATTTCCCTAAAAACGGCCTCTATCTTACCTTCCAAACCGTGCTTTAAAATGGTACCGCAAAGAATGTAAAGCATATCGCCCAGCGCATCGGCGATTTCAACCAGGTCGCCGTTGCGCGCAGCTTCCAGATACTCTTCATTTTCTTCTCTCATAAGCTTATACCGCAGGTGAGTGTCGTTTTCTGAAAGTACGGCTTTGGGTTCATCGGCATTGGGAATTCCAAATGCGTCGTGAAACTTCCGTACCATGTCAATAGATTCTGATAATTCCATGGGCTGATTTTTGGACCAAAATAAGGGATGTAAACGCCTTTTCAATTTGAATTTATTAACACCGTCGAAGCCCTTACCATTAACAACTTTTAACCGGGGTGTAAATCCCCTACAGAAGCTTTCTTTTGAATTTTGTGTTAAGTACTCACAAAGAAGCTTATTAATACGATTCAAAATAATTTACTTCGAAAAAGAGTAATAAATTCGCCACATGAACACGGAAACATCTGCTGCTGAAAATTCTCCGGGCACACCATCACCGGGTGCCAAGGTCGATATACAGGCCCTGAACGAAAAAATTCAAAAAGAGAGCGCATTTCTGGATTTGCTAAAGCTGGAAATGGAAAAAGTGATCATCGGCCAGCACGATATGGTTGAAAAACTTTTGATCGCGCTTTTGGCAAACGGACATATACTTCTGGAAGGAGTGCCCGGCCTGGCAAAAACACTTGCCATAAAAGCCCTGGCCGGTTGTATAGACGTAGATTTTAGTCGGATTCAATTTACGCCAGACCTCCTGCCCGCCGACGTGGTAGGAACGATGGTGTACAGTCCCAAAAATCAGGATTTCGCCATTAAAAAAGGGCCCGTTTTTGCAAACTTCGTATTAGCCGACGAGATAAACCGCGCCCCGGCCAAAGTGCAAAGTGCCTTGCTGGAAGCCATGCAAGAGCGAAATGTTACCATTGGCGGCGAAACCTTCAAACTGCCCGAGCCTTTTATGGTCTTGGCAACGCAAAACCCCATAGAACAAGAAGGAACCTACCCGCTTCCCGAAGCGCAGGTAGACCGGTTTATGCTTAAAGTGGTTTTAGACTATCCCAAACACGCCGAAGAATCCATTATTATCCGCAATAATGTGGGAATCACTCCTTTTCCCAAACCAAACAAGGTAGTAAACACCGATGCCATTCTCAATGCCCGAAAAACGGTAAGAGAAGTTTACATGGACGAAAAGATTGAGAAGTACATCGTCGATTTGGTTTACGCCACCCGCGACCCGAAGAGCTATAATCTGGAAGACCTGGTGGAACTTATCGGATTTGGGGCATCGCCAAGAGCGAGCATTAGCATGGCTCTTACCGCAAAAACCTACGCCTTTATGAACCACCGCGGCTACGTAATTCCCGAAGATGTAAGGGCCGTAGCCAAGGATGTAATGCGTCACCGAATTGGGCTAACCTACGAAGCTGAAGCCGAAAATGTATCGGTAGAAGAAGTAATTAACAAGGTATTAAACACAGTTGAAGTTCCCTAGGAATAAGAGATGGCGCAGGATACAGCAGAACTCTTAAAAAAAGTACGGCGAATTGAACTGAAAACCAAAGGACTCTCAAATCAGATTTTTTCAGGAGAGTACCACTCGGCATTTAAAGGCCGCGGTATGGCTTTCAGCGAAGTTCGCGAATATGCTGTGGGCGATGAAGTTCGCTCTATCGACTGGAATGTAACGGCTCGGTTTGGTCATCCTTTTGTAAAAATATTTGAAGAAGAGCGCGAGCTTACCGTAATTCTGGTTGTCGACGTTTCGGCCAGCGACAGTTTCGGATCAAAAGAGCAGCTTAAAAAAGCGGTGATAACCGAAATATGCGCCGTGCTTTCGTTCTCCGCCATCACCAACAACGATAAAATTGGCGTAATCTTCTTCAGCGATCAGGTGGAAAAATTCATCCCGCCAAAAAAGGGGAAATCACACATCCTTCGGATTATCCGCGAGCTGATTGAATTTAACCCGGAGAGCAAAGGAACGCGAGTATCTGAAGCGCTCCGCTTTCTGAACAACGTGGTAAAAAAACGCAGCATTGCCTTTCTGATCAGCGATTTTATGGATACCGATTTTGAAGATTCGCTAAAGCACGCCAATAAAAAGCACGATTTGGTGGCCCTGCAGATATACGACCAGCGCGAAAATGAAATGCCCGCAATTGGCAGAGTCTTGTTCAAAGATCCCGAGAGCGGCCACACACAATGGGTAAACACCAACGCAAAAAAGGTGCGCAAAACTTATAAGGAGAGAGGCGAAATACGTATGGCCAGGGTGAAAGACGCCTGCAAGCGAGCCGGTGTTGATTTAGCTTCTATCGCCACGCAGGAATCGTATGTAACGCCGCTCAAAAACCTGTTTAGCAAAAGAACGTGATCGGGATCAAAGCACATATCGCCCTTGTTTTAATGGTTCTTACCTTCACTTCGGGCCGAGGTCAAAATGCAGATGCCGTAATTGACCGAAATGAAATTTTAATTGGCGAGCAAGCCACCATCAGCCTTTCATACCGCGTTAATAAAAGCAATATTCCAGAAATTGAGTTCCCGGTTTTTCAAGATACCATTGTTACCGATATAGAGTTGATCTCGGCTTCCAAAGTAGACACCCTATCTAGCGGAGACGGAATTGCCGAAACCCGGCTGGAGCAAAAATTGGTAATCACCAGTTTCGACAGCGGTTACTACGCCATACCGCCGTTTGAGTTTAAGGTAAACGGACAGATTGAAAAGTCTCCGGCATTTTTGCTCGAAGTGCAGAGCGTGGAAATCGATACTACTGCAGGCATCAAAGGCGAAAAGGCGATTTACGCAATTGATTTATCGCCGATGGATTACGTAAAAGCATACTGGCCTTACTGGGCTGGAGCTGCCGGCGTGGCAGCCCTGGCTGTAATTGCATTCCTGCTCATCAGGCGCTACAATTCGAAGCCGTCGAAACCAAAAGAGCCCGTTGTAAAAGAACCCGTTATATCGCCTTACGAAAAAGCCATGCGCGACTTACTGGCGATCAAAAAGGAAAAAATTTACCTCAAGGGCAAAGTCAAGGAATTTCACATCGAAGTAACCGATGCGCTTCGCGATTACATCGAAGGGATTTTTCAGATTCCAGCGCACGAATACACTTCAAAGCAAATTCTCGATGCGCTTCGCTATGCGGGAATTGAAGAAAAACAGCGGGTAAGTCTGCGCACCATTTTAGTCCGCGCCGACCTCGTAAAGTTTGCCAGGGAAACACCCGAAATCAGCGACAATGAAAACGCCGTGGAGCAGGCTTTGAAATTTGTGGAAGAAACACGGCCTTTGCCAACTGAGAAAACGGAGGAGAAAAGTGAATAACCCCAGAAATATCGCTATTTTAAACACCTTCCTGGGTAGCGCTTTGGCGCTGGCGTGCTGGCTAATATTCAAAGACAAATATACGTTTGCCAGCGGCTGGGTGCTCTGGCTTCTTCTCCTTATTCCCCTGCTCGGATTGTACGAAATTTTCGCCAACACCCGGAAAAATCCGGAAGTGTTTCTCTCTTCTTTCTCCCAATTTAAAAATCTTGGGAGCTGGTGGTCGCAATATGCGGTTCCACTCCCTTTTGTGTTGCGGGCAATCGGATTGACCTTGCTCATTGTTGCGCTGGCGCGGCCGCAATCTGAGCTGAGCTGGAAAAATGTGACCACCGAAGGTATTGATGTAGTTATGGCCATGGACTTTTCAGCTTCTATGCTGGCGAAAGATTTCGAACCCAACAGGCTGGAGGCGGCCAAAGAAGTGGCGGTTAATTTTATTCGCGAGCGCCCTAACGATAGAATTGGACTCGTGGTGTACGAAGGCGAGAGTTTTACCCAATGCCCACTTACAACAGACCACAACGTACTTATCAATCTTTTTAAAGACGTTACCACCGGAATGGTAGAAGGCGGGACGGCCATTGGAATGGGATTGGCTACTTCGGTAAACCGGCTCAAGGAAAGCGACGCCAAGAGCAAAGTGGTAATTCTACTCACCGACGGGGTAAACAACCAGGGGGCCGTATCGCCATTAAGTGCTGCAGAAATCGCCGAGAGCTACGGCGTGCGCGTATACACCATAGGAGTAGGTTCGAAAGGTAAAGCGCTTTCGCCGACGTATATCTATCCCAACGGCCAGTATAAATACGATTACGTAGATGTAAAGATAGACGAAGAAGTGCTTCAGGAAATTGCCGACCTTACGGGTGGAGATTACTTTAGAGCAACGGACGAAAATGCCCTTGCAGAGATTTTTGAAGAAATAGACCGCCTCGAAAAAACCAAAATCAACGTCACAGAACACAGCCAGAAATCGGAAGAGTTTTTTTGGTTTGCCCTGGTTGGCGCCGGCTTGCTCCTTTTTGAATTCTTGTACAAGGAATTAATTGTAAACACGCTGCCATGAAAGAAAAGAAAGCCACATATCGATTGGGGGCCATACTCTGGGCCGCAGCCGTACTGGAAATTCTTTTTTGGATAGGTTTTGCCGTGGTTTTTCTGGTTGTTGCAAATGCGCTGCCCGGTTTAAAGTGGAACAACCCAAAATTGGGTTGGCTTTTTTTACTCGGGCCACTGATGTTTCTGGTTTTTATATTGAATACCTGGGCGAAAAACAGAAGGCTTGTCAAATTTTCTGATCCGAAACTATTACATACCCTTATCCCCGATATTTCAAACTTCAACGTTACCGCAAAATACATTCTCTGGCGTCTGGCAGCTTCTTTTTTGATTCTGGCCTTAATCAATCCACAGCTCGGTTCTAAAATGTCCGAAGCGAAGTTAAAGGGAATTGATTTGATGATTGCCCTCGATGTGTCGAATAGCATGAAGGCAGAAGACATTAAACCAAACCGGCTGGAACGGGCAAAGCGCTCCATCGAAAAACTCCTCGGCAGGCTTCACGGCGATCGGGTGGGAATCATCGTCTTCGCCGGTCAGTCTTTCGTTCAGCTGCCCATCACCAATGATTACGGAGCCGGAAAACTGTTTTTGTCTTCTATAGATTCGGATATCGTCCCGGTTCAGGGAACTGCCATGGGCTCTGCCATAGAGCTGGCGATGGAAAGTTTTGACATGGAATCGCCCGCCCAAAAGGCGATTATCGTTATCTCGGACGGTGAAAACCACGAAGACGACCCTGTAGCTGCCGCACAGGAAGCGGCCGAAGCGGGAATTAAGGTCTACACCATCGGTATGGGCTCGCCAGACGGCACCCCCCTACCCGACTACAAAGGGAAGCAGAAACTGGGCTTTAAAAAAGACCGGCAGGGAAATGTAGTTATCACAAAACTCGACGAAAGCGTACTAAAAGAAGTTGCCGCTGTTGGAAATGGAAGTTATGTGCGCGCATCAACTTCTGAAGTGGGATTAAGACCCCTGTTTGACGAGCTCAACAGCATTGAAAAAACAGAGATGGGAACCGTGGCATACGCCGAATACGAAGACCGTTTTCAGATTTTTCTGGCACTGGCTTTGTTCTGTTTATTGATTGAATTTTTAATAAGACCGCGAAAGGGGAAATTCGCGAAAAGCGTTAAAATATTTGATTAGGATGAAAAGAGAACTCGCATACATTTTACTTGCCTTAATTACGGTAACCTCGGCTTACGGCCAGGAAGAAAAGATTCACACCAACCGGGGAAACAAGGCTCTTGAAACCGGAGATTATGAAAAGGCCCGGGAGTCATACCAAAAAGCTTTGGAAGAAAATCCCGACTACAAAGAAGCCAATTTCAACCTCGGGAATACTTATCAGATGGAAGCTAGGGCACTTTTGGAAAATGCGAGCCAAACCGAAGACCAGGAAAAACAGCAGGAAATACTCACCGAGGTAAAAGAGTTATCTGCCAGTGCTGCCACCGCCTTCGAAAAGGTCTCAAGCCAGTCATCAGATGACTCGGAAATTAACAAGGCGCAGTACAATTTGGGGAATTCGCATATTATGACGGGAGAAGTTGATAAGAGCATAGAATCTTATAAAGAAGCCCTAAGGCGAAATCCAGCCGATGAAGATGCGCGGTATAATTTAGCCTACGCACAGCATCTGAAGAAAGAACAAGAACAGCAAGAGCAAGAGCAGGAGCAAGACCAGCAAGAGCAGGAGCAAGAGCAAGAGCAGGATCAGCAAGAGAAAGATAACCAGAACAAAGACCAACAAGACCAACAAGACCAGCAAAACCAGCAGGAGAAGCAGCAGCAACAGCAGCAACAAATGTCGAAAGAAGAAGCTGAAAAAATGCTGGAAGCTCTGATGAGACAGGAAAAGGATTTACAAGAAAAGCTCAATAAAAAGAAGCGAAAAGGAGAAAGGGTTAAGATTGAAAAAGATTGGTAAACATATCGCGCTATTCTTGTCGTTGATCGTCTGTACAATGGCCGCGAGCCAAGACGTAAACTTCTACGCTTCTGTGGATAAGAACCCCGTTTCTACCGACGATTCCTTTACGTACAAGGTAACGCTTGAAAACGGTCGTGGCAATGTTCAGTTGCCGCAGCTCAATGATTTCAGGGTTTTGTTCGGACCATCGAAATCATCGAGTTATCGCATTATTAACAACAGGCAAACCAGCTCACTTACGGTGAGCTACACCCTTCGTCCTGTAAAAACGGGAAAATTTACCATTGGCCAGGCAAAAGTGGATGTTGATGGCACCACCTACACCAGCGAAGAGATTGAAGTTGAAGTCGTGAAGGGCTCATCTACACATGCGCAACAGCCTTCTAACAAACGCGGCAGTCAGAGTTCTTCGTCGGCCCAAAACGAAAATATCATTCTCACTATCGCACTCAATAAGCGAAAGGCTTACATAGGAGAGCAAGTTATTGCCACCTACACGCTTCTAACGCGCTATCAAAACCTCGATGTTGGTGAAATGAATTTTCCATCACTAAACGGTTTTTGGAAAGAAAAACTCAAGGACGAAAAAGCGAGCTGGGAGTCGGACTACGAATTTATTGATGGTGTTCCCTACCGAAAAGCCATTCTAAAACAACAAGTGCTTTTTCCACAGCGATCGGGAGAAATTCAAATCGATCCAATGGAAATTTCCTGTGTTGCAGATCGGTCGTTCTTCAGGGCGGGAACGGAACTCGCCGTAAAAAGCAATTCGCCAAAAATTGAAATATCGAAACTCCCCACTCCCGCTCCAGCGGGTTTTAACGGAGCTGTAGGCGACTTTAATTACAGCGCAAAGGTAAATCGCGATAAACTGAGTGCAAATGAATCATTTACGCTCGACATTCTCATAACGGGATCTGGTAACCTGACGCTGCTCGATGCACCCGAAATCAAATTCCCCGCTGACTTTGAAGTCTACGACCCTGAAACAAAAGACCGAATAAACGTCTCGAGTGCAGGGCTTCGAGGCTCCAGATCTTTTCAATTTCTTGCAATCCCCCGGTACGCAGGAGAATACGAAATACCCGAAATAGAATTCACCTACTTCAATCCGACATCTAAAAAATACATAACCAAATCGGCAGGACCCTTTGCCTTTGATGTTACTGGAAGTGATGGCACCATCCCTTCTTCCGCAGAGATGAATCGCGCAAAAAATCGCGTAACGCAATCGGCAAGTGAGATTAGGTATATTATCACAGACCCGGGAAAGTTGAGCGATTCGGGATCCGGATTTTATAGCACGTCAAAATTCTACGCCACCATGGGCGCTCCCTTTGTGGCTCTTATCGCCTTTTTGATTTTCAGAAAACGAAGAGAAACGCTGGAGAGCGACTACGTGGGCACCAAACAAAGAAGGGCTAACCGAAAAGCTCGGAAGCGGTTAAGAGATGCCGAAAAAGCACTTAAGGCAAAGGACGACAAGAACTTCTATGCCGAGATATTTAAGGCGCTGTACGGGTATTTGGGAGATAAACTCAATATTCCGGGCAGCCAGCTATCAAAATCGATAATTACCGAAAAACTCAATCGCCGCAACGTGAAACCGGAAACCGTTGCAGATTTAATTGCCACCCTCGACACTTGCGAAATGGCGCGGTTCGCATCTACCTCTAACAAAGAGCAGAACAGCTTTTACCGCGATACCGTTTCGCTGATAACCAAAATGGAAAGTGAGCTGAGCGCATGATGAAGAACATTGTACATACTGCCATTTTTATCTTGCTCGCCTGCGCTGCGCTGAGGGCAAGTGATGCCCAGACATCCCGGGAGCACTTTCGCGAGGGCACCGAACACTATAAAGCCGGAGAATACGAAAAAGCGCTTTCGGCCTTTTTGGAAGCGGATAAGGAAGCCGACGGATTTGCAATTAATTACAATATTGGCAACGCATACTACAAACTCAACCAAATTCCCGAAAGCATTCTCTACTATCAGCGCGCATTGAAATACCAGCCGGCCAACGAAGATGTATTGTACAACCTAAGCCTGGCAAACGACCGTATCGTTGATAAAATTGAAACCTTGCCGCGTACAAAGCTCAACCGGTGGTGGCGGGAATTTAAATACGGCGTGGGCCCTGATGGATGGGGCTATATAGCGCTGGCCTGGTCGCTGATTTCGGCACTCTTACTCTGTGTATTTTTCTACTCGCGCCGGCTCGGCATTAAGCGATTTGGCTTTTACGGTGGGATTTTAGCATTGGCGCTTATGATTCTATCGACCGTTTTTGCCCAATCTGCAAATGAATTTCGCAACACCCACAATTCAGGGGTTATCTTTGCCGATAAGGTAGACGTAAAAGGCGAGCCCAGAGAAGAATCGACCATCGTTTTTGTCCTTCATGCCGGAACTGTGGTGCAACTGGTTCAGCAAGTAGAAAACTGGTACGAAGTAGAATTGGCAAGCGGTAACCGCGGGTGGATGAAAGCTTCTGATCTGGAAGAGATTTAGTGGAGTTCACCTGTTTTCTCAAATAACCTCTCGCTATTGCATTGATGAGCGTCCTTTAGTGGCAAGACGATTAAATATCAGGGACAAGCCGTTGTGTTCTATTTCCAGCGTCCAATAATCACGAAAGGTTGGATTGCTCATGTATTATTGTCTTATTTAAGCTGTGGCCTAAATTCTGATTAACCGACGCTAGATCAAAGCATGAGCTCCCCGAAATAAAATTTTTCATATGGTCGGTAAACAAAGTTTATTCTTTAATGCTCAAGAATATGTACCCCCGGTAGATCTTTAGATATCTCCCTGGTTCAGCCATAGGAAAAACTCCATTCCCATGAGCATTTCATTGGCTGTCCGCGGGATCATCCTCCCGAAAAGGTCGGATTTTGGTTGAAGCAAAAAGAAAGAAAAAGGCAGGGGTAGAATGCCTACACCTTACATTTTCCATTTTTTTCTCTTCCACTTTACTCGTACCTTATCGCTTTTCAGCGGAACTCGTGAGATCGCTTTGCTAAGTTTTCTTGATAAAAAGTGGAGCAAACTAAGCGAAGCGGTCTCATGAGCACATTCAAAAAAATAAACACTCGCGAATAAAATCAATGCCGTCGAAAGGAGATTTTCAGGCTCTAATTCCTCTGGAATTATATCCTGAAACCGCGGATGAAAATCGGCTTGAACTTCTAGGATGGTGGTGTGTGGTTAGGTTGATCGCCGAAGCACAGCGCAACTAGTCGCCTTCCGATTTCCACCGACTATCTCTGCACGCCGGTCCGCCTATGGCGTGAACGGCCGGGCGCCTGCAAAAAAGTTAAACTGATTTATGATGCAAGAGATTGTGGAAGGTGACTGCCTGGGCTGGTTGATAAGTTTAAAATATGCTAGCTGTGTTTTAACTATTTCTGTAATTTGAGTTGTGCTTTTATTGCTCAGTATATTGTTGATCAGACAAAAGGGGGTCTCCATTCAAATTGAACCACCTAAGGTAGAGCCTGTCCCTATTCTATGTCTGAAACTAATGACCCGCATGTGAATTTACTGGTGCGAAGGGAATAAAGGGATATTGTTACACATTTAGATCGCAAGTTTCAAAATAAAGAATTTTTAAGAAAGTAGAGTTAAATTTAAGCGGGTACCTGTCATCTGCCGCATGACGGAAGCTGGAACCACGCCGAAGGGGATGCAGATGATCGCGAGCAATCAGTTTGTCATCCACCAGTATCTCTCTTAGGAAGATAGAAACTGGTTGGTTGGCCGGAATCGGGGAGGCAATCTCTAAGTGAAATCATAAATAGGTAATAACCTGAGTTCGATTATTCTTCAGGATTCAGACCGCCTATAAATAGTGGGTTTTAACTAAAAATCGTGAAAAAATAGCGGGCTATTTTGAACTATTTTTAGGCAGAAAAGCGCTGTTTAGAGGTGGAATAGTAAATTTCTTTCTCATAAAAGCCGATATACTGCATTTCCTTCTCGCGCCATAGCCCGCTATGGCTTTGAAAATGAAACTTGTATATCAATCTTTTATGAAAATCTGAATCTCCGAATAATAGTCGAACTCAGGTTAATAGGAGGGTAGCATAAAAAAAGCCCCCCGAATTTCTTCGGGGGGCTTTTAAGCTTTACTTCGTTTTAATGAAGTTTATTATTTAGCGATCATGAATTTCTCCACGGTCACTTCACTGTCCGTTGTCAATCTGTACACGTACACTCCGTTTGGAAGACTCATTCCGTCGAAGTCTACACGGTATTCCTGGTTGGCGTTAGCCACTTGATTGAATAGTGTTTCCACTACGCGACCATTCATATCGTATACTTCTAGCGTTGCGCGCTCAGTTGCCGCAGTAGTAAATACTGCCTGAGACAATCCTGATGTTGGATTCGGGAATGAAGTAAGCGTGTTGTCCGCTTCAAAGCCAGCAACTGGAGGCTCCTGACCATTGCCGTTGTCATCACAGTTGTGAATTGCTCTTATTCCGTCCACATCGAATCCATCAGGAGATTCAGTTTCGTCATCGTTGTTAGCGACTCTAACGTAGCTCACACATTCGAGTGGGATTTCTACATCTGCATCGCTGATGTCAACAAAAGGAGCTCCTTTACAAACTGTACCGATGTAGTAGAAGGTGTTACCGTCAACAGATACCGATACGTCAGCATACTCTGGGTATGATTCGCAACCGGGGTTGTTGAATGAAGTCTCTACCACTTCGATGTCGTCGCCGGGTCCGTTTGGCACCACACCGTCGAACTCGAATGTTAGGCTTCCGCCGTAACCGAGTGCAGTGAATACCAATCCATCTGTACCTTCAGGCTCTCCAAGAGCGTTCATTGGGTTCGCTCTACTGGCGGCAATCGCGCCATCACCTTGCGTAAGACCTTGAATGTAATCTACCGAAACTGCGTAGCATTCGCC
>JAIVHP010000018.1:15986-21539 GCA_020201045.1 Flavobacteriales bacterium | reverse complement strand
TGAATTGCCTTTGCATGAACACGATTCAAACCTGTCTTATGTACATAAAGATGTAAATTACATTGAATCAGACTGCGGAGATAGATGGCAATACGTGTGGCGCAGTTCGGTGTGGTATAGGTGCTATTCAGATTCTATACCGTGCTATGTGAATCCCCAAAATATCGGCGACAATGCGTCTTATGCCATTTACTTTCCTCACGTTTACGAAATGGGCATTGGTCTTGTTTACGAAAAAGATAAATGGCAAAGTCCCTCGGGTGCCAATACATTTTCAACCAATTTGATTTATTACGAAAAGGATGGTAATGGTTGCGGAGAGCAGTGGTTCTTGCTATCTACAGATAACCGCGAAGTCTTGGGTAAGCTAAAGCTCTGGCCCAATCCTGCGCAAGATGCAATTCAGGTATCGCTACCCCATCAAGCGGGGCAAATGGAGCGTCTGGAAATCTACAATTCGGCAGGTATTCTGGTGGAACAATTCAACCATCAGCAGCAAGGCGTCATCAGCATTGACATCGGCAACTTTCCCTCGGGTCTTTATCTGGTAAAAGCAATTGTAGACAAAGGGCTCTACACGCAAAAGTTGGTGGTGAAGTAGGTTAAGCAGGGGCTTGATTTCCATACTTTTAAAACGAAGTTATCGTTAAAAAAGCTATACATTCTTCCAAAAGGGCCCTGTATCTGATCGTCAACAAATCGCTCCATGGGTTTCACTTCTGTGATTTCAGTGATCCACGTAAGTGGAATACCCGCAATGGGCGCCACCTTGTATACGAGGTACATACCCGGATAAACCCGCGGTCGGTCGGGCTCATAAACATGGCGAAAGCCCATATCATCAGGGGTGAGCTTTTGCAAGTTTCGCGGGTTGGTAAAAAAATCCCAGGTATCTTCTAAAGTAAGGGGGATTTCAATCTCGTCGGTGATGCGGTGTAAAGCCATGGGCGTAGAGCAACTAAAAGTAGGAAATGTTTAAGGGAAGGGGGTGCCTGGGTGGCGGAGGTTGAAACTTTACAGATTACTCATGGATTGTACGGCTCAGGATTAGAATCAATATCACTATAAAACCAATCAGTGCGATAACTCCAATCCAGGCTAACTTTGCCATACTGCCTGACGTCAGCTCAGAGATCATTTGGAAGAGTAATAAAGAAAGTAGGGCAATTGTGAGAGCTATTATAGAGTCATTAAGAGCTTTGGATCTGAATAAATGCAAAATGCGTGATTTTGAAGGTTCATCAATATATTCATTTGTAGCACCGGTTTTCAGGCTTTCCAAAATCTTAACTGACCTTTGGTAATCAATTTGATTCCCAAATTGAAAAGAACATACTGACTCCTGATAAACACCTGCTAGTTTTTCATAAGAATCAAAACGTATAGCGCTGTTTTCTAGTTCTTTCTTAAACATTGCAATTAAGGATGGTTGAGTATAAGGTATTTCTATTTTTTCGTTCATACATCGGCTTAGCTTTACTCGCTGGACATTCGCCATACAGAATATTACATTTCTGAGTTTCTGATTTTGAGCGTAGTTCTAAAATATCAGTGGGAAATCTGTACACATTTTCAGAGCATTAAAACATTTACCGCAGGGCGCAAGCCCAGCCGGAGCGGAGTGATAGAATAATTTCCACTAAGAAACTTTTTTCAGAAAATCTCTAAATGAAGTTCCTTGTCCATTTTCAAGCTGTTCCAGACCTAGCTCAATTTCATCAATTTGATCTTGGGTGAGTGTCGCTTTTTCATTTGATTCAGTCTTGATGATGGAGTAGGCTTTTTCAATCAATGAAAGATCATTCGTATTAAGAATCAATTTTATCAGTTCAACTTTTGATTTCTGAATATCCATACCCATGCGTTTTTACGAAGTTAAGAAAATCTCAATTTTTATTTTCTTTTTCTTCATTTCGGCTCACACTTTTAGTGTTTGGCATATGGCTCGGATGGTCTTGTACCCCGCTCATCTTAACGAAGCCTGGATTTTTTCTCTCAAATTAATCTGATGATCTGAAGTGCAAAACCCGCATCAGCTGTTTGGAGTGGTGTTTCTGTTCTGCTGCTTCTGGGCAGAGCTGTATTATGTAATTTTAAAAAAAATCTGCTTTTGCACCCAGCTTTAAAATTTCAGTGGCGAATCTAATCGGAATTAAATCCGATATAACATTGACCGCAAGCGCTGGCTAACCCCCTTGCCAAAACACCAATATCACTCCAGGTTCGCAACATTTCGATACAGCGCCTGCCGCAAGTCATTGGAGACAGGGTAAAGCGGTAAACGCATATGTTCATCGCAAATGCCAAGGTGCTTTAAAACAGCTTTTACTCCACCGGGATTTCCTTCTGCAAAGAGATTGGAGATAAGTGGCAGAAAAGGCAAATGCCCCTTGCGGGCCTTATCCAAATCTCCCGCCAGCGCTGTGCGAACCACATCGCCAAAAGCCTTTGGGTATGCATTTCCCAGCACCGAAATTACGCCGTGGCCACCACAAGCCATGTGTGGCAATACCAGCGCGTCGTCGCCAGAGATCAGCAGAAAAGATTCGGGAAGAAGGCGCTTTAGTTCCATGACCTGCTCAATATCTCCCGCGGCTTCTTTGATTCCGTTTACTTTGGGAACTTCTTCGGCAATGCGCGCAACCGTTTCGGGTAAAACGTTGCTCGCTGTGCGACCCGGTACATTGTACATAATTACCGGTAGTGGCGATGCTTCACCAATAGCCCGATAATGCCTAAAAACTCCCTCCTGAGTGGGCTTGTTGTAAGCCGGACTCGCGGTGAGAAAGGCAACGACTCCTTCGCGGTCAAAAGCCTTCATGCGCTCGCAGAGAGAGCGGGTATCGCTTCCGCCCATTCCAAAAACAACGGGCAGCTCTCCCCTGTTCACTTCCAGGATGTAGTCGAGAACGGCAAATTGCTCTTCTTCGCTAAGGGTAATGGCTTCGCCGGTGGTGCCCATCACAACCAGGTAGTCGGCGCCATTGTGCAGGTGCTTTACCAATTTTTGCAGGGCGTTGTAATCTACCTTTCCATCGGCGGTAAATGGAGTGACCATAGCCACTCCCAGGCCTTTAAGCTCTTGCATCTTTTGTATTAATTCGTTTTAGGTAGTGATTAACCTGAGAAATATATTCGTCAAACGTTTCTTCCGATCCAGCGTTGATCATCATGTCGTAAAAAGGCTCGTTCTCTTCGTTGTAGTAGCCCACCTTAAACCGGGCCTTGCTCTCGGCGAGCACAAAACGAAGTGGCAGACAGGGGTCTTTTTCGAAATCAATCAGGATATCGAACTCTTCCTTGTTGAAATTTTTCACCTGATCGCAGTTGGGGTGAAAGCGCCAGTCGACATCGCCACCGGTAAAAAAATCGAATTTCAACCGGTGCACGTGCCAGTAGGGAACTTGCTTTTTATCGTCGATGTAGCAAAGCGCCAAAATATTGCGGATGCCGTGTTCTTCGCGGAGATACTTCACGTATTGCTTTACCAAAATGTAAAAGCTCTCGCCCTTTTCGCGGTATAGAATGGCCACACTTCTCGCGTCGTCGAAGTTGTGCACGGCGGGCCTACGGTCGTCTTTTAATTTCGACTTCAACAACTTTCGCCCAAAATAGGCCCGTATGTCATCGATAAACTTCACGCGTGGTCAATCATATTTAAAAATTCTTCTTCTGTAATAATCGGCACTTCCAGCTTCTCGGCTTTTTCGCGCTTTGATGGGCCCATTTTATCTCCGGCAACGAGGTAATCTGCATTTCCAGAAACCCCGCTTAGCACTTTGCCGCCATTGGTTTCGATTAAGGATTTTAGCTCGTTTCGCGAAACCCGCTCGAATACGCCCGATACCACAAACGACTTCCCGCCAAGGCGATCTGAATTGGGCAAATCACGCTCGGCAATTTCAAAGTTCAGCCCGTATTCGTTTAGCCGACTAACAATTTTCAAATTTACTTCATTGGCAAAGAAATCCATAACAGACTGCGCAATTCGATCGCCAATTTCTTCAACGGCAATCAGCTCGTCAAAGGTGGCTGTTTTAATGCGTTCGAGCGATTTAAAATGACGCGCCAATTTTTTAGCCACCGTTTCGCCGACGTAGCGTATTCCCATCGCGTAAAGCACCCGCTCAAAAGGAACCTGTTTGGAAGCTTCAACACCTTCGAGCAAATTGTTTGCAGATTTTTCGGCCATTCGCTCCAGCTTCAGCAAGTCGTCTTTTTGGAGAATATAGAGATCGGCCATATCGTTGATCAAGCCAGCTTCAAAGAGCTGATCGACCGTTTCGGCGCCAAGCCCGTCAATATTCATGGCTTTACGCGAAATAAAATGCTCAATACGGCCTTTGATCTGCGGTGGGCAGCCGTAAGCATTCGGGCAATAGTGAATCGCTTCCCCTTCGTTTCGCACGAGCTCGGTACCGCATTCCGGGCACTGCGATGTATAGGTGAATTCAGGGCGATCTTTGGGGCGTTTCGAAAAATCTACTCCGATTACCTTTGGAATGATTTCGCCCCCTTTTTCTACCCATACCGTATCGCCTTCGCGAAGGTCTAATTCAGAAATCTGATCGGCGTTGTGGAGGGATGCGCGTTTTACCGTGGTTCCGGCGATGACAACGGGCTCGAGATTCGCAACCGGAGTGATGGCTCCTGTCCGGCCCACCTGAAAGGTTATTTTTTCAAGGGTGGTCGATTTTTGCTCGGCCTTAAACTTGTACGAAACCGCCCACCGCGGCGATTTTGCCGTGTAGCCGAGCTCGTCTTGCGCATCGTAACTGTTTACCTTGAGCACTACCCCGTCTATCTCAAAAGGAAGGTTGTGGCGGGCTTCGGCCCAGTGTTCAATAAACTGCTCAATGCCATCGATGGAGCGCACAATTTCAATTTGGCGGCTTTTAACGTCGGGAACTTTAAACCCCCACTGACGGGCGGCTTCCATGTTTTCAAAGTGCGTTTTTCCGGGCAATCCTTCGCCATAAAGGCCGTAAAGAAAGCAGTCTAAATGCCGCGATGCCACCACTGCCGAATCCTGGAGTTTGAGCGTTCCCGATGCAGTATTGCGCGGATTCATGTAGGGTTCCAGCCCATTTTCCACGCGCCTGGCGTTCATTTTGCTAAACACTTCAAGCGGCAGAAAAATTTCTCCGCGAATTTCAAATTCCTCGGGGTATCCGTCTCCGCGGAGTTCCAACGGAACGGAAGCGATGGTTCTTACATTTGCGGTTACATCTTCGCCGGTATCGCCATCGCCGCGCGTTACAGCGCGCTCCATTTTTCCGTTGGCGTATGTAATTCCGATGGCCACTCCGTCGTATTTGAGCTCGCATACGTATTCAATATCCTGCTCTGTTCCTTTTTTAATGCGCTGCTCCCAGTCCTTGATTTCTTCAAAGTTGTAGGTATTGCTCAGCGAGAGCATGGGGTATTTGTGCTTTACCTTTTTGAATTTACTGGTGATGTCGCCCCCTACCCTTTTTGTGGGTGAATTGGGGTCTTGAAACTGCGGGAATTGACTTTCGAGTTCCTGGAGCTCCTTGAGCATCATGTCGAATT
>JAIVHP010000018.1:0-15873 GCA_020201045.1 Flavobacteriales bacterium | reverse complement strand
CGGTGATTGTGTTTGTGGAGTTCCCTGCGCAACTCCGCTATTTTTTTTTCTGCCTGTTCAGAATTCATTTTTTGCCGATTCGTCGTAAAAGCTTCGTGCGAGTTTAAACAATTTCAGTTGAAGATTGGCAACAAATATGGGAGCGCTAAACTCTTTATTCAGACTTTTGCCGGCGCCGAAAACCCCTCTGTGCCCGATGCCGGCGCCTACTCCTATCCAATACAACACATTATACTCGCCGTACACTGCCAATTCAACAGTTGAAAAGTCGATGGGTTCCACGGCGATTCGGTCATTTGGATTGTCGGGATTTTGAAAGAAGGGCCGAACTTTTCCACCGCCCAGATGGAGCGTGGCGCCTACTTCCCACTTGCGGTTAAAGAAGAGCACCCGGTCGTAGTATAGGGTAGTGTAGCGAAATTCGTATTCCACCTTTCCTGCGGCGATATCAAATTCAAAATCGGAATCAAAAACCCGGCTATTTAAAAAATAAACCCCAATTCCCATGCGGTGCACCCGTCGGTATTCGGCGCCAAACTTCAACCCCATCACCGCAATCCACCTTTTCTGAAAAAGGGTTCGGCGTGCGTCTACGCTAAAATCGGGCTTAAGCTTATTCTGATAGGGCATTAATTCACAGGCCCCACCCAAAATCATCACATCTGATTTATCGGTCCACTGGGCCTTTACACCTGTAAAAGCAACAAGAAACGATATGAGTAAAAAAGCCCTCAATTCCACACTCCCCGCATCATGCGGTCTTTCCCGTTAAAATCCTTTTTGAGTTCTACATTTCCAAACCCGCGGTCTTTCATCAATTGCTTGAGCTCTGCGCCGTAGGCTTCATTGATTTCAAAATAGAGTTTTCCGCCCTTGTTGAGGTGCCCTTCCGCGAGATCGACGATTTTCCGGTAAAAAATCAGGGGGTCGGAATCGTCTACAAACAATGCCATTTCGGGTTCAAAACCCAGGACGTTCTGCTCCATCAGGTTTCGCTCTGAGCGGCGCACGTAAGGAGGATTGCTCACCATAAGGTCGAATTTCATAAAAGCCAGACTTTCTCTTTCGATAATATCGAAGTGGAAAAACTCCACTTCCACCCCATTCTGTGCGGCATTTTGGTTGGCCACATTCAAGGCGTCAATGCTGATGTCTGCTCCAAAAACCTTCGCCGCCGGCCACAAATCTTTTAGCACGATGGGAATGCACCCCGAACCCGTTCCCAAATCAATGACCGTTGGCCGCTCCGGAAACTGATCTTTCAATATCCAGTGAATGAGCTCTTCCGTTTCCTGACGTGGAATCAGCACGTCTTTATTCACCCTGAAAGGGAGTCCGTAAAAAACGGTTTTACCGAGCACGTATTGTACCGGCTCGCTGTTTTTGAGCCGGTCTAAAGCCGCCTGCATGGCGATGAGCCTGCCGTCGTCTGGCACTTCATCGCTGTTCAATACAATATCTACCCGGCTGTAATTCAAAACTTCTTCAAACACCAGGGCGATGATCTGCTCCACTTCGCGCTGGGGATAGATTTGAATCAGCTCCTGACGAAAGAGTTGAACAAGTGCAGAAACATTCATGGCTTTGAATATCATCTTCGGTTGTTGGCTAATTGGCTCCTGCGAATTTACAACCTTCGCAGCAGATGCAGACAGAAAATCGGTTGGTTTATAAACAGGTCTCTCGTTGAAGCTATGTGGCCCGATATTTTTAAAAAAATTTGAATCTCCAAAATTTACTTGTCCCGGGGTTATGCGGTTTAATTTTTACTTTCGGCAAACGAAATGAGTCACGAATCCTTTATGCGTAGGTGTTTAACGCTGGCCGCTAATGGCCTGGGGCTCGTTGCACCCAATCCCCTGGTGGGAGCCGTTTTGGCCCTGGATGAAAAAATCCTTTCCGAAGGCTTTCACCGCAGTTTTGGCGGCCCACATGCCGAAGTAAACGCCCTCGCCACCTACGGCGATAAACCTATTCCCGACGGTGCGACGCTCTACGTGAACCTTGAGCCCTGCTCACACCACGGTAAAACCCCGCCGTGTGCAGCTTTAATTATTGCCAGGGGGATTAAAAAAGTGGTCGTCGGCCAAAAAGATCCCAACCCTCTGGTCTCTGGCAGGGGAATTGAAAAGTTGAAAGCCGCTGGGATTCTCGTTGAGTCGGGAATACTGGAAAGCGAAGCCTTGTTTTTGAATCGGCGGTTTAACACCTTTCACACCAAAAAGCGCCCCTACATTGTTTTAAAATGGGCCGAATCTGAAGATGGCGAAACAAAAAAGCTCGTTCATCGCTGGCGTAGCTGCGAAGCGGGTATTCTCGTGGGGAGAAATACCATCGTAAACGACGATCCTTCCCTTACCGTTCGCGAGGTGTACGGTAAATCGCCGCAGCGCATCGCGATTGCTACATCGGGAGAGATTCCGAAAAAAGCCAGGGTATGCACCGACGGGCAGGGCATTTGGATTTACAATAAAAAAGTGAATGCTGAAGACGGGGAAAACAGGTGGATTCGGGTTTCGGGAAAAGATTTTTTGGTGGGTGTGCTACGCGATATCTACAAGCAAAACATTGGCAGCGTTATGGTGGAGGGCGGCGCCGCAACTATTACATCATTTTTGGAAGCCGGACTTTGGGACGAAGCACGGGTAATAAAATCTCCGGTTAAACTGGGCAGTGGACTTCGGGCGCCGGCAATAAACCAATCGCCAGCCAACGTCTACAACTACGGGAGAGACCGCATAGAAGAATACTTTCCATTATGATCTATCTCCTGCTGAGTGTGCTTTCTTCGACAGCAATTTACGCGGTCTTCAAGGTGTTTAAGAAAGTGGGCATCAATAATTTTCAAGCCATTGTAGCCAATTATTTTGTGGCTTCGGGACTGGGTTTTGTAGTGGCCTTCTCCAACACATCAGAAGTTCCCGACGTTACACCCTGGCTCCCTTATGCGGGGGCGGTTGGGGTTTTATTCATCACCTTGTTTTACGTGATGGCGCTTACCAGCCAAAAAAACGGGGTGTCGGCCACCAGCATCGCCACTAAAATGTCTATGGTAATTCCGGCGGCCTTTTTTATCGCCACAGACCCCGACGAAGGGCTTACCGTGTATAAAGTGCTGGGAATTACGCTGGGAATTGTAGCCGTTATACTGGCTTCGCTAAAGGGGAAAAACAGCGAGGTGATTAAGAACTCCTGGGTACTCCCGGTAGTTCTGTTTATAGGTAGTGGAATTCTTGATTTAATACTCGCATTTGTAGAGAAAACTCATCTGACCACTCCGGGTGGTCACGAGTTCTTCGTTCCTGTTCCCTTTGGTCTGGCGGCTTTACTGGGTGCCGTCGCACTGGTGTTTGCCGTTGCCACTGGCAAGCATAAAATACAGGGAAAGAGCTTTTTGGGCGGCATTGTACTCGGTGTGGTAAACTACGGCTCTATTTATTTTTTACTAAAATTTCTGGGAAGCGGAATCCTCGATCGTTCAAGCGTTATTCCCATTAACAACATGGGTGTGGTCGCCATCTCGACCCTGGTAGGATTTCTGGCGTTCAGAGAACAGCTTACGGCAAAAAATATCATAGGAATTCTACTCTCGTTTATTGCAATAGGATTACTCTCATGGCAAATGATTTAAACACCAATTACAAGACCCTTTCCGCTTCGGGCGAAGGAATGTACAAGGTAAAAGGCTCTAAACATTTCGGGTATGCCGTGCACGTAAAAACAACCGAAGATGTGGAGGATGCGCTGGAAAAAATCAAAAAAGATCACCATTCGGCGCGGCATGTAAGCTATGCGTGGAGACTGGGCGCCGATATGGATCGGTACCGGGCCAACGACGACGGCGAACCGTCAAACTCCGCGGGAAAACCCATTCTAGGCCAAATTGAGAAATACGAACTTACCAATGTGCTCGTGGCCGTGGTGCGCTACTTTGGCGGTACCAAACTGGGTGTGGGTGGGTTGATCGACGCTTACCGAACAGCAGCCGAACTGGCCATTGAAAACGCGAAAGTCATTACCCGCCAGCTTATGGAGCACTACCGCATACACTTTGAGTACGACCGCATGAGCGATGTTATGCTATTGATTCGGAAAAACGACTGGGAGGCCTCCGATCAGGATTTCAGAATATCTTGTAAACTTACAGGACTGTATTAAAATGGATTTAGGACTTCTTGAGACGATAGCCGCTATTCCTTCCACTGCTGGCGATGAAGGAAAAATGCGGGATTTTATTGTAAACTACTTCGCCAACAACGCCAAGTCTTTTCAATCCACCCCCCAGGTTTTTTCCGGACCAGGTTTTCAGGATATGGTAATCGCCGTATTTGGCGAACCCCGAACAGCGGTTTTTGCCCATACCGATACCGTGGCCTACACGGTTGGCTACAACAAAGCCCTTATTAAAATTGGAAACCCAAAGGCAAAAGACGGAGCAAAACTCGTTGGCGTAGATTCAAAAGGAGAGATTAAATGCACGCTGGTTTCGAAAAAGGCAGAAGCAAAGGGGAAGAAAAAAAAGAAAGCTAAAAAGGGCGAAGAAGAGATTTTGACTTACGCGTATTCCCGGGCCATCGCTCCCGGTACCGTACTCACCTACGCGCCGAATTTTAAAGCGACCAAAGAATTTGTAAAAACGCCGTATTTAGACAATCGGCTGGGCGTTTGGAATGCACTCCAGCAAGCGAAGTGGCTTAAAAATGGCGCGCTCGTTTTTTCCACATACGAAGAACACGGTGGCGGTGCGGCTCAGTTTGCAGGCCGGTTTTTACAAGAAAACTTCAGCGTGCAGCAAGCGCTGATTAGCGATGTTACACTTCTGTCTGACAGTATTAAACACAAGCAAGGCGTTGCCATTTCCATGCGCGATCGCGGAATTCCGCGCCGCAGTTTTGTAAACCATATTATCGCTATCGCCAAAGAGAATGAGATCAATTTTCAGCTCGAAGTAGAAAAAGCCGGTGGAAGCGACGGAAATGCACTGCAAGACAGCAGCTATGCCTGGGATTGGTGCTTTATTGGCCCGCCCGAAGACAACTACCACCAACCCGGTGAGAAAGTGAGCAAAACCGATATCAAAGAAATGGTAGCACTTTACCGGGTGCTTCTCGAGGAGCTATAGCGAATTACCGCCAGGCCTTTTTCATGGCATTTAGCACGTTTGCGGGCGGTGGCGAAGGTCTGTTTGTCGCACTGTTGACAAACACGAGGGTGGTTTCAGCGCGACAAAGCACATCTTTTGCTCCATTATATAAGGTATACTCAAAATGGATTCGCCTTTCGGGAAGTTCGGTGAGCCTGGTCTCGAGTGTAAGCAAATCGTCGTAGTAAGCCGGTTTAATGTATCTGATGGAGAAATCGCGCACCGGTAGAATGATCCCCGAATCTTCAAGGCTTCTGTAGCTTATTCCCAGTGACCGGAGCAACTCCACGCGCCCCATCTCAAAATAAGCGGCGTAATTTCCATAATACACATACCCCATTTTATCGGTTTCGGCGTAACGAACGCGCATTTGTATCTCGTGTTTAATCATAAGGATGTTTCACTTTGGTGAATGAATTCACAGCATAAATACATTCAATTTTTGATTCCTTAAAGTTTTGGCTAACTTGAAGCCTGAATTTTTTAGCGATTCGGCTCTTTGAAAGCTCTTTTTTGAAACGCGCTTCGCTTTCCGACCTAAGTGTATCAACGACATTAAGCGGTTGGGAATAAGGGCTTGTCCCATTGTTTCAAAATAGACTTTTCGCCCCGGAAAGCAAAAAAATTGTGCGTTACCATTTAGGAAATATTTGAAATAAAACCATGCCATAAGACGCGAAATTACGGGGGTAGAAGAAATTTACTGTACTGTAAAACTTTTATTTTTCACAATAGGGTTTCGGCTTTTTTTTTCACTTTGTTTTCTAAATATTTGTCTCCCGATATTTGGCAGGCACGCATGGGAATCTTGCCCCGGATTAAAATAAGTTATTAACCTTAACTACACGTATCTACCAATGAGTAATAAACATGAGGAAGTGTGGGATAATTGTCTATCCTTAATTAAAGACAATGTAAGCCTACAGGGATACAAAACCTGGTTTGAGCCTATCAAGCCCATTAAACTAGACGAACAGGTTTTGACTATTCAGGTTCCTTCACAGTTTTTTTACGAGTGGTTGGAAGAGCATTACATTCATCTTCTCAAAAAAATCATCAGAAAAGAGTTGGGAGAAGAAGGCCGCTTGGAGTACAGCATCATTATGGAAAACAGCTATAATGGATCAAACCCCTACACGGTAAAAATTCCAACATCAAACAAAAGGGCCATCAAGAACAAGCCTGTTTCGGCTCCGATGGACATCGGCAACAAGCAGATCAAAAACCCTTTTGTGATTCCGGGATTGAGAAAAATTAATGTAGACTCTAATTTAAAACCCAATTACTCTTTTGAAAATTTAGTGGAAGGAGACTGCAACAGACTTGCGCGGTCAGCGGGATTTGCGGTGGCTAAAAACCCCGGCGGAACAGCCTTTAACCCCCTTCTTATTTACGGAGGTGTCGGGCTGGGAAAAACGCACCTTGCGCAGGCTATTGGAATTGAGATCAAAAATAGATTTCCGAACAAAACCGTTTTATACGTCGAGTCCGAGAAGTTTATCCACCAGTTTATCGACGCGGTAAAGAACAACAACGTCAACGACTTCAGCCATTTCTACCAAATGATAGATGTGCTGCTTATAGACGATGTGCAATTTCTTGCAGGTAAGGAAAAAACCCAGGATATGTTTTTCCACATCTTCAACCACTTGCACCAAACCGGCAAACAAATCGTATTAACGAGCGATAAAGCCCCAGTGGAAATGCAGGGAATGGAGCAGCGTCTCCTCTCCCGATTTAAATGGGGATTGTCTGCCGATTTGCAAACACCAAGTCTGGAAACCCGAATTGCTATTCTCGAAAAGAAAATGTACGCCGACGGCATAGACCTGCCCAAAGATGTGGTAGAGTACCTCGCTTACAGCGTTACAACAAACATTCGAGAACTTGAAGGTGCGCTCATCTCACTTATCGCCCACTCATCGCTTAATAAAAAGGCAGTAAATCTCGACCTTGCCAAGCAGATGATTGACAAATTTGTGAAGAATACGGCGCGGGAAGTATCCATAGACTACATTCAAAAAGTGGTTTGCGATTACTTCGACCTGCCCATAGAACTCCTAAAGTCGAAAACCCGAAAGCGGGAAGTGGTTCAGGCTCGTCAAATTGCCATGTACTTTGCAAAGAAGATGACCAAGAGCAGCCTCGCAAACATCGGGATGCACTGCGGTGGAAAAGACCACGCTACGGTTCTTCACGCCTGTCGCACGGTAAACAACTTGCAGGAAACCGATAAACAGTTCAGGAAATACCTGGACGACCTGGAGAAAAAACTCAGTATTCAATAATTTCATCCCCGGCAATTGCCGGGGATTTTTTTTACCCCTTTTGTTCCTTGGGAATCCAACCTATTTGTCCAATCTTCGACAATCTATTTTCCCTTTCTTTCTAACTTTGACATCCATGAAAGTAAACTGCTTCTTCCTGCTCTGCCTGAGTTTTTTATACGGATGCTCAAATAACTTCACCAAATCAGTTGGTGTGCCCCCCGAAGCTGGACGGGAAATTGTAGTGGAACCCACCGAAAACCTGCAACGGTTTGGAGATCGGCTTTCCATTGGATACATCGAAATATTGGGGGATTATCTCGCCGTAGATGTATCGTATAGTGGAGGGTGCGAAGAGCATCAGATAGATTTGGTAACCGACGGGAAGTTTACGGCGACTTATCCACCTGAAATTGAGTTGGCGATTGTGCACAACGCCAATCAGGATTACTGCCGTTCCATGATTGACGAAAAGCTCTATTTCAACCTGGAATCTATCCGCTACAACGGCACCACCCGTGTATTAATGCGATTAAACAACAACAATAGAACCTACGAATACAATTACTAAGCCATGAGAATAATTTTTACCCTGCTCTTATCTTTCGTTTTCACAATTGGCGTAAATGCTCAAATCAGCCACGGCGGCGAACCCATTGGTTGGGATAATCCCACCGCATCTGATGTAGAATTTTTAAGTCTTCCCACTCCGGATATTAAAGCCCATGAGCGCGAAGACGAAACGCTCGATCAACATCCCGACATCCCTTACCGCTATGGTGCCATTGCGGAAGTAGACTTCGATTCAGACCGCCACGGCTCATGGACATCGCTGCCCAACGGAGATCGGGTTTGGCGGCTTGCCATCTCTTCTCCCGGTGCGCTCTCTTTAAATTTTCTTTTTGATGATTATCAGGTTCCTGAAGGCGGAAAGGTATTTGTGTATAACCCGGAAAAAACTCAGCTTCTCGGAAGTTTTACCAGCGAAAACACCAGCAAAATAAATTCTCTGGGCGTCGGTATTCTCCACGGCGATAAGATGATTATTGAATACGTTGAGCCCGTGGAAGTTTCGGGACAGGGTTACCTGCACATCAGCAAAATAACCCACGGGTACAGATCTATACTAGGAGCCTCACAACAGGAGAAAGCCGGACCGTTTGGAAATGCGGCAGCGTGTAACATCAATGTTAACTGTCCGGAAGGTGCGCCATTTGAATTTGAAAAACGCAGTGTAGCAATTATCGTGGTAAACGACAATGGGGTTTGCAGCGGTGCACTTGTAAACAATACCCTTCAAGACCAAACACCCTATTTTCTAACGGCCAATCACTGCCTTCCCGGAAACCCCAGCAATACGCAAAACTGGATCTTTTACTTTAACCACGAAACACCTGATTGTGCAGGCGAAGTTGATGCGCCTACTAATCAAAGTATCTCAGGTGCTTCGCTTAGGGCGAGTAATGCCGAAAGCGATTTTGGATTGGTGGAATTTAATGACAATGTCCCAAATTCTTACAATGTATGTTATTCGGGTTGGGACGCTTCCGATGATGAGACAGCAAATTCTTCGTTTGGCATTCACCACCCTCGTGGCGATGTGAAGAAAATTTGCTTTGACGAAGACGCTCCATACCACGATAATATTGGAACTTTTGTGAATCAGGTTTGGTACATCGACCAATGGGAAGACGGAGTTACGGAAGGCGGGTCATCGGGCTCTCCCCTATTTAACGACGCAGGCCTTCTCATCGGCCAGCTCGCAGGAGGAGCAGCAGCATGTGATGGTGAAGTGAATAATGGTCTGTTTGATTATTACGGTAGGCTGGGTGTAAGTTGGGACTATGGATCTTCTGCAACAAGCCGACTATCTGACTGGCTTGACGAAGCCAATACCGGTCAACTAATACTTCCTAATTCATGCAACACAAATAACCCTGATAACGATATTACCCTTGGCAACATTGAAAATATCGAATCCATCTACTGCAGTTTGGAAGAAGTCACCCCTTCCATCGATGTTACCAACACCGGTGGAAACAGCGTAACTTCATTTGAACTGAGCCTTACTTACAACGGACAGGCACAGGAAGCCATTACCTGGACGGGAAACCTGGAATCTTTTCAAAATCTTACACTCTCCCTGGAAAGCTTTCAATTGGTGGGAGGTATAAATAGTATTGAAGTGGAAGTAGAATCAGTGAACAGTACAACCGATTCTAACGCTCCGGGAAATATTAAATCTACGGAAGTTGATGCTACGGCCTACCCTGCATACGTTACCCTGGTGCTCAACTTCGACGATTACCCCGAAGAAACGAGTTGGGCCATTCTCAATGAAAACGATCTGGTTTTATACGAAGGTGGCGGCTACGGCGACAACGATTCCAATTTGAACGAAGAGTTCTGCCTACCGAATGGTTGCTACACTTTTCTTATAGAAGATTCTTATGGCGATGGAATCTGCTGCGGGTTTGGGCAAGGTAGCTATGCCATCGAGGACGGAAATGGTGTGGTGCTAGTAGAAGGTGCTGAATTTGACGATTCAGAAGAACAAACCTTTTGTGTGCAATCGCTTGGCGTAAACGAAAACCCCGCTCTAAGAGAAGTGGTGGTTTTCCCAAACCCGGCAAAAGAGATGCTGAATATAGAACTTCCAGAACTGGGAAGCAGCCTGAAAAGCGTTCGAATGATGGATGCCACCGGTAGGTTGGTATGGTCTGAAAGCGGTGCTGCGGTAAGCGGCAATCTGTATTCAAGAAGTGTCGCTAATCTGGCAGCGGGGATTTACATTATCCAAATCGACACCGAATTGGGAATGGCAACCCGAAAACTTATCTTGAGTAAATAACGAATGTGATTATTTGATTGAAGCCCTCTGGCATTTGTCGGGGGGCTTTTTTTATCTACCCTTCCTTCACTTCCTTGTGCAAAACCAGGTTCAAAAAGTATTTTATATGAGAAACTGATCGGTTTCTCGCTTCCAGAATATTGGATTTAAGTCAAAATATGCTTCATGTGAATGTAGTACGCTTCTTCGGCGGAAGTGAACTTGCCATCGGTGGATAAGAAATACCTGATTTCTTTGAGAAGTTTGTTTAGCTCTTCGGAGGAAGCAGCGTGCAGGGCTTTATTTTCCTGGATTCGTTCAATGCGTTCCACATCGGTATCGGCGTCGAATATGCGTTTTACTTTATTGTAGAGCTCATCGGTAACCTGACTGAGAATAAAATTTCGCTCTTCGTCGGTAATTTCTTCCATGTCTGCATGGGCTGCACTGAGCAATAGATAAGTATGAAATTCGTCTTTGGAAAGTTGCATGGCAAAAGGGTTTAGGTAAAGATGTGAGAAATTTTTGAATCTGGGAAACCTTTGTCCGGGTCAAAATTTTTGAAGGTAGTCTTATACCTTTTCTGAAGGTTCGAACATTGAAGAAGAAAAAGGTCGATCTTACACACGGGCTGGCTTTATTCTGAAAAAAGGTTCAACTCCTTCAGACAGAGTTAGATGGGAGCATTTTTATAATCTGACCCACAGGCTTGCGCCAGTGGCTATTCATATTCAATCCGCCAGGGGCGGATTTCAATAAAGGCGTTGTAATTCCTTTTCCATCAGTGAACCAAAGCACTTCGTGTTCGTGTATTCTATAAATATTTGATTTACTGAAATTATCTCCAGGTGAAAAATGGTACTCCAGCTATCCTTCTTTACTACGAATCACTGCTCTTCACGCCGTGATACACTCGAGTAGGTTTTCCAAAGTTTCGAACTTTGGAAAAGGCCACTCATTGAGAATTTAGAATGGCTGATTTACGCCCCATCCCCTGGCCGAGCAAATTGCATACACACTTATTGGATTGAAATAAAAACCACCAAACCTAATGAGAATTTGACCCTGAAGTTAGAAGTGATGACGCCAAACAGCCTATTCAGCACTTTCCTTCGGCACAGCCTTTTGAAAATTTTTGAGAAACCCAGCCAACTCTTGATTGATGGCATCCGCATATTCATACGTCATAAAATGGTTACCATCTGGAATGGAAACGTGATCTCCAATTCGGTGGGGCGGGAATACTCGGTCGTTGGTTCCGTGAAGCCGCAGCAACGGTAGTGGGCAGCTTACCCCCTTCCACTCTGTGATTGCTCGCGCTCCAAAGGCCATAAGGCTTGGATCGGCATCGCGAAGCATGTCGTAAAAAAGGGCGCGTCCCTTTCGGGATTTGATGGTAAAATGGTCGCCGAAATTGGCGAGTTTCATCAACAGCGGCTTATTTGCCAGGCGCGAAACGCGAAATGCACCCGCCAGCCTTAGCAGAGCCGGCATTTCTCGTCTGGAAACAACCGTGGAGATCAGAATGATCGCCTTCCCTATTCCGAGCAGCGATAGTTCTTGCGAAAGAAATCCGCCGAGCGATACCCCCATCAAGATTGAATCTTTTTCAAAGGCATAGGCATCTGCATAGAGCGCGGCGTAATCGGCCAGGGTTTTGCACTTGCCGGGGTGCAGCCAGTCCATAGGCACCAGCTCCAGGCCTTCGGGAAGCTCTATTTTTTCGAACAACCTTCCATCGGCACCCAATCCGCTAAAAGCATATACCTTCATTTCCGGAAATACTTCAATTGCGTAGCGTACATAACAATCCACACTGCATTCCACGAAAGTGTGGCCCAGAAAATCAATTTGCTAAATTCGTTTAAACCCCCGAATAAAACGGGAATAGCCGCGAGCCCAATTTGAGCCAAGACGTAGAGCGCAAACCCCACCCGGTTTAGCTGATACATGAGCACAACGCCGATGAGTTGTATGCTGTAAAACAGAAATGCAGCCGTACCGTAATTACCAAAGTTTACCATCAGGTTGATGTAGTAAGACTCCACATCTTCGCTGTAATCTTTTATAGGCAGCTCGTAGCGATTTATTTGCTCGAGGAGTTCGTCAATAAACATCGAGTCTACTTCGGGTGGACTCAGCGCCGAAACCAATCCCGAGAGAATACCATAGCTGGCAAATAGCCCGCTGAGCATACAGATAATAGCCAGAAAACGCGTTCGCTTAGCCATTTTCTTTGTAATCGTAGTTGGCTACAAACTTTTTCGCCGATGCAATTAAAGGGTAGAGCTCGCGATCTTCGCTTGCGAATTCTACCACCTCGCGAAAATGGCGGTGAACCCGCTGCACGACACTGCCCGTTTGGGATACGTCGCGAAAATCGAGTGCCTGGCAACCGTTTAGCAACTCGATGCCCAAAATGGTTTCCACCTGATCTAGAACGTCGAGGAGCTTCACCGCGCCGTTTGCGCCCATGCTCACGTGGTCTTCCTGACCGTTTGAGCTGTCTATGGTATCGACGCTTGATGGCGTGCAGCGCTGTTTGTTGCGGCTTACCATAGAAGCGGCGGTGTATTGCGGAATCATAAATCCGGAGTTCAAACCGGGGTTTGCCACCAAAAAGTCGGGGAGATTCCGTTCGCCGTTTACAAGCTTGTAGGTTCTTCGCTCGGAAATGCTTCCGAGTTCGGCGACGGCGATAGCCAGGTAATCGAGGTTGATGGCCAGTGGCTGTCCGTGGAAATTGCCGGCGGAAATCACTTCATCCGAATCGGGAAAAACCGTTGGGTTATCGGTTACGGCGTTGATTTCATTTTCGAAAACCCGCTCAAAGTGGTCGAAAGCATCTCTTGAGGCGCCGTGCACCTGCGGAATGCAGCGAAAGCTATAGGGATCTTGCACGTGTTTTTTCTCTGCAAACATGCTCTTGCTGTCTTTTATCAGCGACCAAACATGAGCGGCCACGGCAATTTGTCCGGGGTGTTTTCGCACCTCGTGTACCTTCGCTTTAAAAGGCTCCGGCCGGCCGTCAAAGGCCTCGAGGGAAACCACGCCGATTAAATCGGCCATCTGCAAAAGCTTTTTTGTTTTAAGCGCCGCACAAATTCCGAGGGCACTCATAAACTGGGTACCATTCAGCATGGCAAGCCCTTCTTTAGAACGCAGCGACAGGGGTTCTAACCCGAATGAATTCAGTACATCGGCGGCATTTTTCACTTCGCCACTCACCCACACTTCGCCCAGCCCGATTAAGGGCAGGGCGAGATGTGCCAGTGGAGCCAGATCGCCCGATGCACCTAAACTTCCCTGCTCGTACACCACGGGCAATACATCGTTGTTAAACATCCACATCAGGCGCTCAACCGTGTCAATGGTTACGCCGCTATGCCCGTAGGAAAGTCCCTGAATCTTCAGCAACAGCATAATTTTAACCAATTCCGAATCGATGGGTTTTCCGGTGCCGCAGGCATGCGAAGTAACCAGATTGCGCTGGAGTAGTTCCAGGCTGTCGCGGCCGATGGTTTTATGGTGAAGCGATCCAAATCCCGTATTGATCCCATAGATGGGAGCGTCGGCATTTTCAATTTTTTCGTCGAGGTAAGTGCGGCATTTTTCGATTCGCTCCCGCGCTTCGGGCGAGCATTCAATCTTAGCGTTTGAACGAACTATCTCTCCCACCCGCTCAATGCTCAGGTGTTTATCAGTTATGGTGTGGATCATACATGGCGTAACTTTCCGACCAAATCTCCCACGGGCAAATTATCCTGCTCTCCGGTGGTCATATTTTTTAAAGTAATGGTATTATTCTCAATTTCGTTGGCACCAACGATTGCCACAAAGGGTATCTGTTTGTCGTTGGCGTATTTCATCTGTTTTTTCATTTTGGCGCTGTCGGGATAGAGTTCGGCTCTAACCCCTTCGCTTCTCAGCGTGCCGAGTAGCTTGTGGCAGAAATCGGCTTCGCGCTCGCCGAAGTTAACAAACATCAGTTCCGTACCGGCGGTCTGATCGGTGGGGAACCCGGAAATGGCTTCCAGTAGGTCGTATATGCGGTCGGCGCCAAATGAAATCCCCACGCCCGACATTCCCGGCATTCCGAATATTCCGGTGAGGTCGTCGTAGCGACCACCCCCGCAGATGCTACCCACCTGCGCTTCGGTATCGGGAAGAACTTCAAAAATGGCCCCGGTGTAATAATTGAGCCCGCGTGCCAGCGACAGGTCAAAAACCAATTCGGCCTTTTTCAACCCGAGTTGGTCTACCTTTTCAAAAATATACCCCAACTCTTCAATTCCCTTTTGGCCTTCGTCGATGTCGGCAAACTTTTGTTTCAATACATCTAGAAACGCGCGGCCTTCAGTGCTGCGGCTTTCGAGCAAAACACCCTTCAGCAGTTGAACGGAATCGCCGGTAAAACCCTGGTTTTCCAAAGATGCCATCACGTCTTCCAAAGGCTGCTTATCGAGCTTATCAATGGCCACGGTTAGAGCTGTGAGCTTATCGGGAGCGCCGATATACGTGGCTAACGCCGATAGAATCTTGCGGTTGTTGATCCGGATTTCTACCGGCACTCCAAATTTATCGAATACTTCGTCGAAAATTTGCACGTACTCCACTTCACAGCGCAGGGAATCGGTACCCACCACGTCGGCATCGCATTGGTAAAACTCGCGGTACCTGCCTTTTTGCGGGCGATCGGCGCGCCAAACCGGCTGTATTTGATAACGCCGGAAGGGAAAAGCGAGTTCGTTTTGGTGCTGCACCACAAACCGCGCGAAGGGCACGGTTAGGTCGTAGCGGAGGGCTCCGTCGGCCAGGTCGCTTTCAAATGCCTTTCGGTCTACCACACCCAAACCTGAAGCAAACTTAGGTGAGTCGTATATCCCCGAAAGTGCCTTCTCCAGTTTTTGGTCGCGGTTGAGTATCTTAAATATCAGCCGATCGCCTTCGTCGCCGTACTTCCCGGTAAGGGTTTCCAGGTTTTCCATTGCGGGGGTTTCGATGGCTTCGTACCCGAATTTTTCAAAAACACTGCGGATGGTGGTGAAGATGTAATTTCGCTTTCGCACAACGGCGGGCAAAAAATCGCGGGTACCTTTGGGTGTCGATGGTTTCATGAATTAAATTTCTCTCGGAAGCCGATGATCAGTGCGCTTCTTTTTCGATGGCAAATATAGCCATATCTCTATTTCAATTGGAATGGATGGGCTCGAAGCGCACGCACTTCTTCCGCCGCTTTCTGTTTCACCACCATTGGCTTTTTAGAAAACGGCTAGAACTTAAGCCCCATCCGCGGAAGCGAAAAAACGCAGAAAATTAACCGCGAACGAGTTTTCTGTACTTGATGCGCTTTGGCCCCACGTCGCCGAGTCGTTTCTTTTTGTTCTCTTCGTACTCGCTATACGTTCCTTCGAAGTAGTGCACCTGCGAATCGCCTTCGAAAGCGAGGATGTGGGTACAAATCCGATCGAGGAACCAGCGGTCGTGGGAAATAACCACTGCACAGCCGGCGAAGTTTTGAATTCCCTCTTCCAGGGCGCGAAGGGTATTTACATCGATGTCGTTTGTGGGCTCATCGAGTAAGAGCACATTCGCTTCGGTTTTTAGGGTCATGGCCAGGTGAAGCCGATTTC
>JAIVHP010000272.1 GCA_020201045.1 Flavobacteriales bacterium | reverse complement strand
TAGATGCCGTGTGGCGACTTTCGTATCTGGATAACCCCAATGTGCAGAAATTTGCCATTTTAGTCGGTTTCGATTTGCAATTTTAAACTTATGAAACTAAGCACCCAAAATCTAGTTAAAAAGTACAAGAGCCGTGCGGTTGTAAAAGGCGTTTCTGTAGAAGTAAGCCAGGGCGAAATCGTCGGTCTTCTGGGGCCCAATGGCGCGGGAAAAACTACGACATTTTACATGATTGTGGGGCTGGTAAGTCCAAATTCGGGAGAGATCTTTCTGGACGGAAAAAACATTACCGGCGAAGCCATGTACCAGCGAGCAAAGCTGGGTGTGGGCTATCTCCCTCAGGAAGCCAGCGTATTCAGAAAGCTCACGGTAGAAGACAATTTAAAAGCAGTGCTCGAGATGTCTAAGTTTTCTAAAGAAGAGCAGCAGGAGCGGCTGGAGACACTCATTGACGATTTTGGACTGGAACACGTGCGAAAAAACCGGGGCGATTTTCTTTCGGGTGGCGAGCGCAGACGTACTGAGATTGCCCGGGCGCTGGCAACCGATCCCAAGTTTATACTCCTCGACGAGCCCTTCGCCGGCGTAGATCCCATTGCAGTAGAAGATATTCAGTCTATCGTAGCGCAGCTAAAAACAAAGAACATCGGCATTCTGATCACAGACCACAATGTTCAGGAAACCCTTTCAATCACAGATCGGGCATATCTCCTCTTCGAAGGAAATATTTTAAAAGCGGGCAGCGCCGAAGAACTGGCCGCCGATGAGCAAGTGCGAAAAGTGTATCTCGGAAAAAACTTCGAGCTAAAGCGGAAGAATTTTTAATCACGCGCGAATTTTAATCAGAGCTATGTACTCTGCCGAAGGGCCGAGGGGACTCAACGACAACCAAAGCTCAAATATTTGAGTTTGCAGATGATCGCGAGCGATCAGGGAGAAAAACCATAAGTATTCTGTTGACAAACTCTCATTCGCGATTTAAATGGGTAACCCTAAGATCTTATTGAGAATGTTGTTCAGCAATGTCTGTCAACACACTCAGTTGGTTGATTCAGAAAGTTCGATAGCGAGCCTTACTACGATAGGCATGCGAAGCGCAGATAATGGACTCTTTACACAGATCCGTTATTCCTTTCTCACAGCCGTACGCACCGGCTAGTCAGCCTCTCCGCCAACGGCTGATGAGCTTCAGCCTCAGGCAGACCGGCCTTCCCTGCGGTCACTCGGTTCAAAGGGGGAACGACCCCGGTTACGGTGGAATGGAAGAGTGGAAGAGAATAGTGAATAGTGAAAAGCCTACCTTCGGTAGGCAGGTGTAACGCAGCTATCGGACTTTATGGACAGTCACTAATCAGGCTTTTACCGCTTCCTTAACCGTAAAGCTATAACGTTCCATAATTTCATTTGCGAGCAGGCGCTTGCAGGCATCTTCTACCTTTGCCTCGGCCGCAGCTTTGTCTTTGGCATCCACGCTTAGCGTGATGTGTTTGCCGATTCGCACGTTGGTGATTTCGCCAAGTCCGAGGTTTTTCATGCTCGATGAAACTGCTTTTCCCTGAGGGTCGAGAAGCGCCTCCAGGGGCATTATGTCAATTTCTGCCTTGTATTCCATTGTCTTTGGTAATGAGTGATTCTGCAATTGATAACAGGATGTACAAAAGTAATATAATCGGCAGAGCCCGCACCCGAAAAATGGAGAAGAATACCACTGCTATGACAATCAGCGCAATTCTACTCTGGTTTCCCTTCCACTTCAGCGACTTAAATTTCAGGGAGATCATCGGTATTTCGGAAACCATTAGCAAGCAGGCGGCAAGCGATGCCAGCGCAATACCCGCAGCAGAATTTAAAAAGGCGGAATAGGCTTCGCCCAGAAAATCACCGCCCGTGCCTGAGAATTCAAGAATCAAGGGAAAAGAGAGCCAGAAAAGGGCGTTTGCAGGAGTGGGTAGACCGAGAAAGGTGTCGGTTTGCCGATCGTCGATATTAAATTTCCCAAGCCTGTAAGCCGCGAAGGGAGCCATTAAAAGCGGGGTGAAAGCGAGGATGGAAAAATCTCCTTCGAAGCCGCCTGCCAAATGTACCGCGATAAATGCCGGAGCTAAACCAAAGCTAATCAGGTCGGCAAGCGAGTCTAATTGCTTACCCAGGTCATTGGCCACTCCGAGAAGTCGGGCGGCAAAGCCATCGATAAAGTCAAAGACAGCAGCCAGCAAAATAAGCCCCGCCGCGATGGCCAGCTCGTTTTGCGAAACCAAAAAGACCGCAACCGCCCCACAGAGCAAATTGCTAAGTGTGAAAAAATTAGGAATTTGAGATTTGATGTTCATTGGCGCCGAAATTAACCAATACGCGTGCAATTTTTTCGATCTTTCGCTGTTTTACTTCGGGATCGATTGTTAATTTTGACTATATGTGGAATGTAAATGGCTGGGCCGTAAGAATCCTGGGGCCTTTTTGCCTTTTCTTTTTCGTCCAAAGCGGTTTTGCGCAAACGGCGAAGTACAGCAATGAGTTTTTGAACATTGGAGTGGGTGCCAGGTCGCTCGGTATGTCGGGTGCAGGCGTAGCCAGCTCTTCAGATGCTACCGCCGGGTACTGGAATCCGGCTAACCTTACCGATGTTAAAGCCGATTTGGAAATTGCGGGTATGCACGCGGAGTATTTCGCGGGGATCGCACAATACGACTATGGCGCAATTGTAAAACCCATCGATTCTACCAGCGCAATTGCCCTGTCGGTTATTCGATTTGGCGTAGATGGAATACCCAATACCACCCAGCTTATAGATGGCGACGGCAATCTGAACTACGATCGAATTACCACGTTCTCGGCTGTAGATTACGGGTTTCTCCTCTCTTACGCCAAAAAACTAAACGTTCCCGGACTTTCTATCGGCGGTAACGTAAAAGTGGTGCATCGAAAAATCGGAAGTTTCGCCCAAAGCTGGGGCTTTGGACTCGACGCTGCTGCCACATATAGGAAGAAGAACTGGCGCTTTGCGGTTATGGCTCGCGATATCACATCTACCTACAACGCCTGGAGCTTCACACTCGACGAAGCAACTCAGGAAGTTTTTGTAGCTACCAATAATGAACTCCCCGAAAACGGACTCGAGATTACCCTCCCGAAGCTTATTCTGGCTACTTCGTACAAAAAAGACTGGGAAAAATTTTCGGTTCTCGGCGAGATAAATGCCGTACTTTCTACCGATGGCCGACGGAATGTGCTGATCAGTGCAGACCCCGTGAGTATCGATCCCGTGATAGGCGTGGAAGGCAGCTATATCAATATGATTTTTGTGCGCGCGGGCCTCGGAAATATTCAAAAGGTTAAAAACTTTCGCGGCGCAGAAGAGTACACCATACAGCCCAATATCGGAATTGGTTTAAAGCTCGGAAACTTTTTTCTCGACTATGCACTTACAGATATCGGAGACAATTCGGATGCGTTGTATTCGAACGTATTTTCCCTCCGGTTCCAGGTGTTTAAACAAAATTAATTGTGAAACGCATTGCCCTATTGCTGTCAATTTGTCTCTCTGCCGTAGCGGCGAGGGGCCAAAACTTTGGCAATGAGTGGATCAATTACAATCAAACGTATTACGCTATTCCCATTGCCGAAGACGGCGTATACCGCATCACTTACAGCGACTTTATCAGTGCGGGAATCCAGATAAATACGGTAGACCCAAACAATATCAGGATGTACGCTTTCGCCGAAGAAGTTCCGATTTACATCGAAGGGGTGGGCGACGGGTCATTTAATTCTGGTGACTATATCGAATTTATCGGCGAGGCCAACGACGGCCGGAGAGAAACCGTTTTGTACGACAATCCCGCCGATCAGCCCAATCCCGATTACAGCCTGTTTAGCGATACGGTTCGCTATTTCATCACCGTTGGTACAAGTGGTGGAAGCCGGTTCAACGAAATCGATCAAAATGTGGAAGCGTATAGTCCCAGAAACTACTTGTGGCATCGTTCTCGCGAAGTTTTTAGCGATACCTACCACGATCAGCCCCAATTGCTCGATACGCCTCCGTTTAACAACCCCGATTTCCGATTGTCGCTCAGCGATTTTCAGGTAGGCGAAGGCTGGCTGAGTCCGCGAATAACACTCGGAAATTCACGCGATGTAGATTTGCCAACTCCCTTTGTTTACAGTGGCTCAGACGCACCCGACACGGCAAGTGTGCAATCTGTAGTGGTTGGCGTAAGCGATATGAATGTAAGCGGAAACGATCACCACATACAGGTGCGTTACGGTGCAGAGCAAACCCTCGCAGCCAATAGACAGTTCGATGGGTATCGGGTAAACCGGTTTCAATTTGATATTCCCCGCACGGCACTCGGCGAGACCGAAACCACCATTCGCCATCAGGTATTGGGTATTTCAGGTGTCTCGCGAGACGATCAGGCCATTGCACGGGTGGAAATTACCTACCCGAGGACTACGGATATCGACGGACAAAATCAATTCGATTTTGTGCAGTATTTTAACACCGCACAAAGCAGAACGCGGTACGACTTTGAGAATATTTCAGGAGCTAATCCGCGAATTTATACCCTGGGCTCCAATCCCCAACGCATTGTTCCTGTTCAGGAAGACGGTTTGTACAAAACGCTAGTGGCAAATGCGCCCAATCAGGAGCCCTTTGAGTGCTTCATCGTTACGGACGCTTCGGTGAAAACCATATCGGGTATTTCCAGGGCGGGAACCAACGGTACTTTTACCAATTTTGGAGCTTCGCAGGTCGATTCTGCCTTCGTTATTATCACCCACGAGAGCTTAATGGCCGAAGCGCAGCTCTACACTTCATACCGGCAGCAAGATTTCAACACGGTTTTAGTAGATGTGGATGAATTGTACGACCAATTCGGCTTTGGAGCACCTAAAAGCGGTTTGGCCATTCGCAATTTTTCTAATTTTATTTTACAGCAGTGGAGCAATACCCCGCAATACCTTCTCCTTCTCGGGAAGAGCGTGCGCACCGCAACACTCGGGAATTTGACCGGAAGCCGAAAGAGTGTGGTAAACAGCGAGCGAAACCTCGTACCCTCGCTCGGGTATCCACCAAGCGATAATTACCTCACATCGGGATTGGCAAACACCTTTCTGGAGCCCGCCATCAGAACGGGCAGGGTGAGCGCCCGAAATCCGCAGGAAGTGGCGCTTTACCGAAGCAAACTTCAGGAGTTTGAGTCGCAGCCCGCAGCGCTGTGGATGAAGAATATTATGCACTTTGGCGGTGGACTCAATACCAACGAACAGCAGCGATTTGCCAACTACCTAAACGGGTATAAAACTACTGCCGAAGGATTGGAATTTGGCGGGGTCGTTCACACGTTTCTAAAATCCAATTCCGAGCCCCTGCAAATTAATGTGAGTGAAGAGATCAACACCCTGATCGAAGACGAAGGGGTTTCGCTGATGACTTTTTTCGCGCATGCCGGCTCCGAGGGGTTTGACCAGTCTATTGATAACCCGCAAAACTTCGATTGGAACGGCAAGTATCCCTTCCTGCTCGGAAACGGATGTTTTAGCGGCGACTACCACAGCCCCAATCAATCTAGCACAAGCGAAAAATACACCTTGATCCAGGACAAGGGCGTTATCGGGTTTTTGGCATCGGTAGACCTGGGAATTGAAGGCGACTTAAACCTGTTTAGCACGAACTTCTACAAACAATTTGCCGACGTAAACTACGGTAAGTCGGTGGGAAACCACGTGCGCGAAACCATACGGATCGTTCAAAATGAGTTGGTGCTTCGGCGTTACCTTTGTTACGGAATGGGCTTGCAGGGCGATCCGGCCGTCGTTCTCAATTCGCATCCCAAACCAGATCTGGCCATTTCGCCTGAAAACATCTTTTTTACGCCCGAAAATATCACGGCCGATATCGATAGTTTTTCGGTGAATGTTGCAGTGAACAACATCGGGCGCGCTACCGACCAAACGTTCAGCGTTACCCTGGAACACAACACGCCCGAAGGCGTCGGCGACACCACCTTCACTCAAACGGTAAACGGCCTGTACTACCGGGATACGCTCGTGTTTAAAATTCCCGTCGATCTTCAGTTTGGAGTGGGGCTGCACAGCTTCGATGTATTTGTTGATATTCCCGAGAACGTCATCGATGAACTCTCCGAAACCAATAATCAGGTTACCGGGGTGCCGCTCTTTATTTCCAGCGGTGGGCTCATTCCCGTCTACCCCAATAACTACGCGGTTGTTCCCGATGGGGAAGTTGTGCTCAAAGCTTCCACGGGAAATCCACTTGCTGAATTGAGTACCTACCGATTTGAAATCGATACCACTGATACCTTTGATAGCCCGTCTTTTCAGTTTACCCAAATAACCCAAACCGGAGGACTGGTAGAATGGCAGCCGGCGGTGAACTATCCAGACAGCGCTGTTTACTTCTGGCGCTGCGCCGAAATTACCGAAGAAGATACCATTTGGCGCGAAAGCAGTTTTCAATATATCCCCGAAAGGGAAGGGTGGGGACAGGCTCAGATTTTTCAATTTAAAAACAACAACCTGTCTTCGCTTGAATTAAACCGCGATGAGCTGCAGGTCGACTTTTTCTCCGGTTCGGTGTTTCTGAGAAATCAGGTTACGGGCGGGAGTGCCACGGGAATAAACAACGTGGTGCTAAACACATCTGAAGTGGAATACGGTTCGTGCTTTACCACGCGATCTGTTCACCTCGTGGTGCTTGAGCCCGTGAGTTTCGATGCCTGGGGAACCAATTTTGACGGGCAAAACCCCGACAACGATTTTGGGAACGTAAATGCAAACGGCGGGTGCAGAAACCGCGTGGAGTACTACTTTATTTTTAGGCAAACCACCGAACAATTACAGGCGCTTGCAGATCTGCTTCAGAGCAATATCATTCCCGACGGGCACTATGTGGTTTTGTACTCCATAAACAACGTGAACTACCCTTCCTGGCAGGATACACCCGATATTTTTGATGCTTTTGCCGAGCTCGGCGCAACCCAAATCGGCGCTGAAGGCGCCCAAAACAACGTGCCTTTTTCACTGATTGCCCGGAAAGGAGACCCCGGCTTTGTGCACGAGTTGTACGGTTCTACTTCCACGGAAGTGCTCATAAACGATGTGGACATCCCCGCGAGCGGAACGGACGGCGTACTCACCACCCGCACAATCGGGCCCGCATCTTCCTGGGGAAGCGCATCGTGGCGCACCTCGTCGCTCGATACGGAGCCCGGCGATGAAGCTACCATTTCCATTGTCGGGGTGAACGATGAAGGCGTGGAGACCCCCCTTCCCGGATTATCCTTCAGCGGCGAAGGCAACGACGTTGACCTTTCTAGTCAGATTTCGGCCAATCAATATCCCTATTTACGCCTCCGGGCATCGCTTAGCGACGAAGCGAATGCCACACCCCTGCAGATAGATCGCTGGCACGTACTCCACGATAAGGTACCCGAAGCAGCGGTTAACCCCAATGCGCATTTTGTGTTTTTCGACGAAACCCTGCAGCAGGGACAAGACGGCTACCTTTCCGTGGCCATTGAGAATATTTCAGACGTCGATATGGATTCGCTGCTCGTGGACTACTGGATAGAAGACGAAGCGAGAAACCGGATTGACATCAACTATCCAAGGCAGGATTCGCTGCGCGCGGGTGAAGTGCTTATCGACACCATTTATTTTGATACGCAGAACCTTTCGGGGAGAAATGTGCTGTGGGCAGAAGTAAATCCACGCGTGGAAACGGGCAATTACGACCAGCCAGAGCAGGCGCACTTCAACAACCTTTTACAGGTGAGTTTCGATGTGGAAGGCGACAATGAGAATCCGCTCCTCGATGTAACGTTTGACGGGATACATATTATCAACGGCGAAATTGTGTCGCCCCGCCCCGAAATTGTAGTCAGCCTGAAAGACGAAAACCCTTTTCTCCTGATGGATGAACCGTCTGATACAGCCCTGTTTAAGATTTTTATCGCAGCTCCCGGTGGCGACTACCAAAGGCGTTATTTTTCGTCGGCGCTCGGAATGGAGACCATGGAGTTCATTCCAGCGACTGATAATAAGAACCGAGCAAGAATTCTCTTCTCGCCACAACTTGTCTCCGATGGCGATTACAAACTGTTGGTGCAGGCGGCAGATAAATCGGGAAACCAATCGGCAAACATCGATTACCAGATAGAATTTGAAGTGGTAAACCGAAGCACCATTTCCGAAGTGCTCAACTATCCCAATCCATTTTCTACCAGCACCCAGTTTGTGTTTACCCTCACCGGCGCCACTGTTCCCGATGAATTTAAGATCCAGATTATGACGGTGAGTGGGAAAGTGGTGCGGGAGATTACACAGGCCGAAATTGGCCCGATTCGCATTGGCCGAAATTTTTCGCAATACCGATGGGATGGCCGCGATGAGTTTGGCGACCGCCTGGCAAATGGCGTTTATCTTTACCGCGTTATTGCCCGACTTCAGGGCGAAGACATCACCAAACGCGACAACGGTGCATCGCAGTATTTCAAAGAATCTTTTGGAAAGATGGTGCTGTTTAAATAGTGGCCATAATCACACTCCAATGGCTGATTTATAAAGCTCATTATCAAGGTGCCCACGGGGATCTATGAGTGAAAGAAAGCCTGGGAGATTCACATCGGTGTATTTGCGACCCCTACAGGTCGATAGTTTTGGCTGAACTTTAGATTGAGATAAAGCATAGAGCAAATCTAAACAGGAGCTTCGGCAATTGCATGTTGCGAAGCAATAAAATGCGGCACGTTGCTCACTTGAGTCCAGACAACAACCCCTATAAGGATTTTATCTGGGTTGAGTACAGACTATAGCAGTGGTCAATCTATCTATCGACACTGTAGGAGTCGAATTTAGGTAGATATGCGGTGCACAAAATACCTCCCGTCCTGAAGGAGTCGCACATCGGTAACCCAAAAACGAACGCCGATCTTTTCGACCCTGTAGGGGTCGAATATAAAGGAGTTGATAAACTATCTCATCGCTCCACAGGTTTCAAGAAAGAGCTAAACACATCACAATCCGAAAACACTAGAATGGCTCATTCAGAAAATTCAATGCCAAGCCTCCCTACGGTAGGTTTTTAGAATAAGCGTCTATCTATATTGAATTTGTGGACAGACACTACATATCTATCGGTATTCTCTATAATCCTTTCACTGCTTTAGATGTGTTTTCGCACGGCTTGCCCCGTATTCTTTGTTATTTTTGCGGAAACAAAATTTCTTTTTCATGGATCAATACGATGTTGTAGTGATAGGCTCCGGTCCCGGTGGCTATGTTTGTGCAATCAGAGCTTCTCAGTTGGGCTTTAAAACGGCAATTATTGAAAAGTACGACTCCCTCGGCGGAACTTGCCTTAATGTGGGATGCATTCCATCAAAGGCGCTTCTTGACTCTTCTGAACATTACCACAAAGCCGCGCATGAATTCAAAGAACACGGCATCAACCTTAAAGATCTGAAAGTGGATATGCCGCAGATGATCAAGCGAAAATCGGATGTGGTAAAGCAAAATACCGATGGGATTAACTACCTCATGAAGAAGAACGAAATTACCGTTCTCCACGGCTTGGGATCTTTCGTAGATAAAAACACCATCAATATCAAAGGGAAGGACGGCGATACGAAAATTTCTGGAAAGAAAATTGTCATTGCCACGGGCTCAAAGCCCAACTACTTCCCCGGGATGGAGCCCGATAAAAAGCGGATCATTACAAGTACAGAAGCCCTGGAGCTTACCAGGGTTCCAAAGAAGATGATCATCGTTGGCGGTGGTGTAATCGGCCTGGAGCTCGGTTCGGTTTACGCCCGGCTTGGCGCCGAAGTAGAAGTGGTAGAATTTACCGATTCTATTATTGCCACGATGGATCGCACCATGGGAAAAGAATTGCAAAAAGTATTGAAAAAAGAAGGACTCAAGTTCTTTTATCACCACAAGGTGGAAAAAGTGGAAAACACCGGCAAAGGCGTGAAGGTTACCGCTAAGGATAAAAACGACAAAGAAGTAACTTTCGAAGGAGATTACTGCCTCGTATCGGTTGGCCGGAAGCCGTATACCGAAGGATTAGGTCTTGACAAGATCGGCCTGGAAACCGACGATCTCGGAAGGGTAGAGACCGACGAGCATTTGCAAACCAAGGTAGAAGGCGTTTACGCTATTGGCGATGTGGTAAAAGGAGCTATGCTCGCCCACAAAGCCGAAGAAGAAGGGGTTTTTGTAGCTGAGGTGCTTGCGGGACAAAAGCCGCACATCGATTACAAACTTATTCCAAACGTAGTGTATACCTGGCCCGAAGTGGCGGGAGTGGGCTACACCGAAGAAGAGCTCAAGGAAGACGGCCGTGAGTACAAAACCGGTTCATTCCCCATGAAGGCTTTGGGAAGATCGCGCGCCAGCGGAGATATTCACGGACTCATTAAGATTCTCGCCGACAAAGAAACCGACGAGATTCTCGGTGTGCACATGATCGGCGCAAGAGCAGCCGATTTGATCATGGAAGGAGTGGTGGCGATGGAATACCGCGCAAGTGCCGAAGACATTGCCAGAATGAGCCATCCGCACCCCACGTATTCCGAGGCAGTTCGCGAAGCAGCTCTTTCTGCCACAGAAAACCGCCCCATTCACATGTAAAGGCGAAAACATCGCCCGCCCTAATCTGTTTTTTGCACATGGAAAAGAAAATTGGCGTTCTGCTTATAAATTTGGGTACACCCGATAGCCCCAAAGTAGGCGATGTGCGCAAGTACTTATCGGAATTTCTCAACGACCCCCGGGTAATTGATATTCCCTGGCTGCTTCGAAAAATATTGGTGAATCTTATCATCGTTCCCTTCCGGGCGCCAAAGTCGGCGAAGATTTACAAGGAGCTCTTTGATTTAAATGGCGGCACTTCTCCCTTGCTTGTATACGGAGAAATTCTTCGCGATAAGCTGGGTGAGCGCTTTCGCGGCGACAACGTGACGTTTGAACTCGCCATGCGCTACGGAAATCCGAGCCTAAACGAAGTTTGCGCACGAATGGAAAAGGCGGGATACGACGAAGTAATCGTGTTTCCGCTCTTTCCGCAATACGCTTCTGCCAGCACGGGTTCGGCGCTCGAAAAGGCCATGCGCTTGATTAAGGACTGGTACGTGATACCCGAAATTAAGGTGATTAGCCAATACTACGATCACCCCGGGTATATCAATACCGTTGTGGAACGCGCCAAAAAATACGACATTAAAGAATACGATCACATCCTGTTTTCTTACCACGGCCTTCCTGTAAGGCAGGTAGACAAAGTTTATGAAGACCGGCGCTGCGACAACCACAATTGCGAAAATGAGATAAACGAAGAGAACCGGTTTTGCTACAAGGCCACGTGCTACGCCACAACCCGACTGATTGCCGAAAAGCTCGGCCTTTCGGAAAGCGATTACACCGTATGCTTTCAATCGCGGCTCGATAAAAAGTGGCTGGAGCCCTTTTCGGATAAAATTGTAGAAGAGTGGGGCCGCAAAGGCGCTAAGAAACTCCTGGCTTTTTCGCCTGCTTTTGTGGCCGATTGCCTGGAAACGAGTATTGAAATTGGCGATGAATACCAGGAAATTTTTGAAGAACACGGCGGGGAGAAGGTACAGCTCGTGGAGAGCTTAAACGACCACCCGCTGTGGATAGATACCTGTGAGCAGCTCGTTAAGGAGCGGCTCTGATTGGTTTATTTTCACTAAATTTTGCCGCTGAAGTGTCGGACCAAACCACGTACAATTCCAACGTTTTTCAAAAGCTAGCCCGCTTCTGCGAAGGCTATACGCACTTTGCGTTTTACGTAACCGATACATCCGATTTTTCCCTGGCCCTGGGATGCCACAGACAAATAGAGTTGTGGGAAGAGCGCGGGGCGTTTCAGAATCTCGAAGCGTTTCAGTCTCAAGCGCAAACCCGGATAGCAGGCTACCTGGGTTACGATTTAAAAAACGATTTGGAAGACCTGCGTTCTGCCAATCCCGATATGCTCAAAATGCCGGCTACCGCTTTTTTCGAACCGGAGGCCTGGGTGGAATACCGAAACGGCGCGCTTCAAATCACTACCGGTAATGCCGAAATCGAAGCTGAAATAAGGGCTGCCCTCGAGGCAGAGTACAGCGGTGACGAAACCCCGAACTCCGAGCCCGACATGAAACCGGTGATGACGGAATTCGACTACCTGATAGGGGCTGAGGCGATAAAAGATCACCTTCGCCGAGGCGATATCTACGAAGCCAATTTTTGTTTTCAGATGAACGGCTCCTCCGATGAAAAATCGCTTCTCAACCGCTTTTTGGCGCTGCACAGCCGCACAAAGGCTCCTTTTTCGGTGTATGCGCGGATGGGTCAATTCGAAATACTTTCCGCATCGCCCGAGCGGTTTTTAAAAAACACCGGGGGCGAACTCTGCTCTCAGCCCATAAAGGGCACGCGAAGGCGTTCTTCGGATGAGGTGATGGACGCGGCGCTGATGACAGAACTGCGCAACGACCCGAAAGAACAGTCTGAAAATGTGATGATTGTAGACCTCGTGCGAAACGATCTCTCCAGAGTGGCTGCGCGCGGCTCGGTAGAAGTTAAGGAGCTCTTTGGAATTCAGTCGTTCAACACGGTTCACCACATGGTAAGCACCATTTGTGCCCGGTTAAATGCCGATCGGTACAACCATTGGGATGCCATCAAGGCTTGTTTCCCGATGGGTTCGATGACCGGCGCGCCAAAAATATCGGCGATGAAAATTATCGAAGAGCGCGAGAATTTTAAGCGCGGGCCATATTCGGGTGGATTTGGTTGGGTAGACCCCAACGGAGATTTCGACTTTAACG
>JAIVHP010000156.1 GCA_020201045.1 Flavobacteriales bacterium | reverse complement strand
GGGTGGTTTATATGGACCGAATGGAAATAAGAGATGTGCCGGAACTGGAAGGCGTTTTTACTTTCGGTAGCATATCAATTCCTGAGAATATCAGATTTGAAAATACCGGTTTAAGCGCTCTCCCCCAATTTACCGGACTCACTTCCACAGAAGCTCTACAAATTAAAGACAATCCCAACCTTCAGAATACTTCCGGACTAAACGAGCTGGCGAGCATTTCCGGAATTGCCATGGAAATTTCAGATAATGCATCTCTAACCACGATCAGCTTTGGCGAAGAGCCAATAATGGTGGGCGAGCTTACCGTTTCAAACAATCCGGCGCTGGATAATTGCGCCAGCTCCGAAACCATTTGCAGTTTGATCGCGTCGGCCTCGGCGAGTTTCTTTTCCGGAAACGGTAACAATTGCAATTCGGTAGGCGATATTTCGGCTAATTGCGTATTGAGCACCGAAAATGCAGGAGATCACAACTTTCTTGTTTTTCCCAATCCAGCGACAAACAAATTGAATTTTGAATTGGAAAATTCGGTTCAAAACTTCGAAGTACGCATTATAGATGCTCGGGGATCTGTGCTCAAAAACGAGTTAATAAACAATAATCAAGTTGATATCAGTGCGCTTTCACCCGGCGTGTACTACATTCAATTGATGGAAAATAATAGCTTGTATGCTGCAGAGCGGTTTGTGAAAATTTGATTCCTCACCGGTCTTTGATCACTGCGGCGGAAAGAACTATTTTTTCCGCGAAGCGATCCACAAATTCAAATAATCTACCAGCATTCCGATCGCAGATGCGAACAGGAAGAAAATAATTAAAACCTGGGGCCGGTACATTCTCCACATGTCGGCGCCGGAGAAACCGGGTTCCGTTGTAACGGATATGGACTGGTAGAGCGAAGCTGCCGTGAATATTGAGATACCGATAAAAGCGAGAATAAAGCAAAGTGCGAGCAGCCAGATTAGCGGATTCAATTGCAGTGCACGGCGGTTATTGAAAAGCCCCTGGTGCATATCGATTAATTCTTCCGGTTTACTTTTTCCAACGGTGTAATACCGCAGGGTTTTTATGCCGAACACGAGCCCTACAGCGCCGAGCACCAGGGCCAGGAGCGCGTATCCAATTACGCTGTTTACAATGGGGTAGGTGCCTTCCTGTATCAGCGTTTTGTGGCGGTTTATCTCGTCGTAAATGATAAAGGCCGAAACGCCACAAATTAATCCCGTTATCCCGATAAAGTACGATTTGATAGCCCTTTTCAAATCAGGAGTTGATGAGTTGTTCTAAAAATGCCCCAACGTAAAACGATACCGCCGCAGCGGCCGCACCGAGAAAAAGGGTTTCTAACACACCCTTTAACCAACTGGTGTGGTTAACGTAGCTCTTGAGAAGTCCAATTATCAAAAACCCAAAACCCGTTAAGATCGATGCGTATAAAAAGAGGTTCCCTTCGATGGGATTGGCAAAGTCGGTTACGTAAACCAGCATAGGTATCAGCCCGATAAGCAAAAACGATAAAAACGTTACTCCGCCAATCATCACAGGCGACTTGTCGTCTTTGATCATTTCCAATTCGTCTTTCATCATCACATCCACCCAGCGGTCTTTGTCTTCGCATATTTTCGCTACCACCTGCTCGAGCAATTCGCCTTCAAACCCTTTGGCCACGTATATTTCTCTCACTTCTTCTACTTCCTTTTCGGGAATGTTGTCTATTTCCCAATACTCCAGTCGCTCGTGCTTATCGTAATAATCGCGGTCTGATTTTGCCGAAAGGTAGGCACCTATCGACATGGAAAATCCATCGGCCAGCAAGTTGGCAAAGCCGAGAATGATGATAATGGACGTATCTAATCCGGCGCCTACAGAGCCCGCCACCACTGCAAAAGTGGTTACGCAGCCGTCTATGCCGCCGTAAACAAATTCGCCCAGGTAGGCTTCGTAGCGGCTCAATATGCCCTTTGCGCCGTGAATCTTATCTTCGTTGTGTCTGACTTTACTCAATATGCAGCGTTTTGTACAAAACTATTTATTATTCATTCGCTATGTCGAAAATGCATTCTTCACCGGTCAAATATAAACGGAATCCTTTCCGATGGAACGGGTATTTGAAGATTCGTTTCACGGCATTTTTGGTTGTTTTCCTGGGGTTTTTTGAAACCGCCGGTGCGCAATCTGAATTTTCTGCGGGTTTATCTGCCAGCGATCCAATTGCCGCTTACCAGAATGCCGGATTGGCGGATGGCGGTTTTGCCAATCCGGGTTGGGGCTTGTATTTGCACTCCCGGTCTTCGCGAAGTGGATGGCCCGCCGGGCTCCAGGTAGAATTCAGGTTTGCCTATCAAAATCACGCGTTCAACACGGCTGCAATGGAGGCATCCTTTAATCCGTATTTTACTTCCCTTTACGGAGATGGGGCCCAAACTTTTGTTTCGGCGGGCAAGTACCAGCCCTTTCAAATCAGCATCGGGCCGCACTACCGAATCATTCTCAGTGAGAATTGGGCTGTACGCATCAGCGCCGGTGTAGGGGTGCTTTTTGCAAATATGGACCAGGTGCGTTTTGCCATTACCGATCCATCGGGAACTACAATCGGTGTACAAACGCTTTCTACGGCATCAGAATCGCTGCTTTCCTGGTATGGGGGTGTGCGTTTGTCGCGCGGCTTGAGCGGCCCGTGGTCGGTTGGGGTATTCGCCGATTACACAGGTGGAGAATCCGATGTGCAGGCCGATTTTGACTTGCCCAAAGATTTCCAAACCAAGCGGCCGGTTCACTTTCTAAACTCCGGCGTATTCCTGATCTACCGCCTGGGCGAATAATCGCGCCGGAAGCTTCAGAGTCTAAGGGAATGATTACCTTTGCACGCCCAAAAAAACAACACCCTTCCAAGGGACTAAACAGCAGGCAAACGTGTTAGAAACTCAAGGTATAGCGCTTCAATACGGAAAGCGCGTTCTTTTCGACGAGGTAAACCTTCGCTTTGGCGGAGACAATTGTTACGGTGTAATCGGTGCGAACGGTGCCGGCAAGTCTACTTTTTTAAAAATTCTCTCCGGCGATATTGACCCCAACCGCGGGCAAGTGCACATGGAGCCGGGTAAACGGATGGCGGTTCTCAAGCAAAGCCACTCCGAATACAACGACGAAAAAGTGCTCGACACGGTGATGATGGGCCACAAAAGGTTGTGGGAAATCATGAAGGAAAAGGATCTGGTGTACGCCAAACCCGATTTTTCGGATGCCGACGGACTTCGCGCAAGCGAACTGGAAACCGAATTTGCCGATATGGATGGATGGAATGCCGAAAGCGATGCCGCCAGCCTGCTCTCCGGTCTTGGAATTGAAGAGTCGCTGCATTTTACCGAAGTGAGAAACTTAACGGGTCAGCAAAAAGTGCGGGTGCTTCTCGCGCAGGCACTTTTTGGCAATCCCGATGTGCTGATACTCGATGAGCCCACCAACGACCTGGACAGCAAAACCATCGTTTGGCTCGAAGAT
>JAIVHP010000155.1 GCA_020201045.1 Flavobacteriales bacterium | reverse complement strand
ACTCTCATCGGCCAGTTCAAATTTTTCTTGTTGGTGGACGTCGGTTTTCATTCGTTCTTCCGCGCCGTGAGTTAATCTCTTTAGCGGTTTCAGCAGAGCAATAACCAAAAGTCCTATTACGGTGCAAAATATGGCAATTCCTGTAAATATCTCTAATTCTCCGGCAGATTGAGACCATTCGCCCAATAATCCCGCCATTTTATTGCCAACCCCAGTGGCGGCAAAGTAGGCACCCATCATAAAAGATGCGTACTTGAGCGGTGCGAGTTTTGTAATAAAAGACAGCGCCACCGGAGATGCGCAAAGTTCACCAACTGTATGAAAGAGATAAGCGAGTACCAGCCAGTACATGGCCGAAGATCCTTCTGCTTCGAATTGAAGCGATGCGGCAGACATGAATAAAAAGCCCCAGCCCATAATGATTACGCCAACGGCCATCTTTAAAAGAGACGAAGATTCTTTTCCCTTTCGCTTCCAATACACCCAAAAAGATGCAATAGGCACACCAAGGGTGACGATAAAAAATGCGTTGACAGATTGAAACCACGATGCCGGAATGGTGAAATCTATAAATGATAAATCGAGGTTGGTCTTTTGCTTGGTGTAGATATTCATCAATCCACCAGCTTGCTCAAAGGCGCCCCAGAATACAATGATCAGTGCAAAGGATATAAACATAACCTTCATGCGGTCTCTTTCAATAGTGTTGAGTGGCTCCTTACGCGCTCTGGCTTCTACTGGATCTAAATTCTTGGTAGCTTCGCCAACGCCTTTTAAATACCTTTGACCCCACATAAAGACGGCCTGCCCCAAAAGCATTCCAATTCCGGCTAAACCAAACCCGTAATGCCAGCCGTATTCTTCTCCAACATATCCCACAACGAGCGCAGATAAAAATGCCCCTACGTTTATTCCAATGTAAAATATGGTAAAACCTTTATCTCTTCTATCGTCGCCTGGGGGGTATAAACCGCCAACCATCGTGGATATATTTGGCTTTAAACCACCAACACCCAGCACAATAAGCGCCAAACCGGCGTAAAAGGCGTAGATGTTTTCGAGTGCGAGAATTCCGTGTCCCGCGCAAAGCAAGAGTCCACCTATCAACACTGTTCGCTTTTGCCCCCACACCTTATCGGCTATCCAACCTCCGGGGATAGACATCACGTATACCAGCATGGTATACCAGCCATAGAGCGCCAGCGCATCTCCTTCGTTCCAACCGTATCCCGGATTTCCGCTATCGACGGTAGAAATAAGAAAGAGTACGAGTATCGCCCGCATTCCGTAGTAGGAAAACCGCTCCCAAAGCTCGGTGAAAAATAAGATATAAAGGCCTTTGGGATGGCCCATAAATTCTTCTCGTTCAATTGTTGCTGCTTCTGTACTCATCTTACAGGTTTTCCTTTATGAAGTTTGTCATTTTTGTGTAGAGGTGGTATCGCGTATTGCCACCGTAAATCCCGTGGTTTCGGTCGGGGTATAAAAAAAGGTCAAATTGCTTATCAGCTTCCACCAGGGCATTTATCATTTCCATGGTGTTTTGATGATGCACGTTATCATCTGCCGCGCCGTGCACCAATAAGTAGTGTCCTTTGAGTTTGTCTACGTGATTTATCGGAGAGTTGTCGTCGTAACCAGACGCATTTTCCTGTGGAGTCCGCATAAATCGCTCGGTGTAAATGGTGTCGTAAAAACGCCAATTGGTAACGGGTGCTACCGCGATTCCGAGCTTAAAATAATCAGCGCCTTTGGTTAGCGCCAGCGAACTCATATAGCCGCCGTAGCTCCATCCCATAATTCCGAGCCGATCTGCATCGATATAATCCAGGTTTCCGAAGTGTTTTGCAGAATAGATTAAATCTTCTGTTTCCAGTTTGCCCAACTGCCGGTAAGTGCTGTGCTTAAAATCCCTTCCGCGGCGCATCGTTCCCCGTGGATCTACCGATATAATAACGAAGCCACTCTGCGCGAGCATTTGATGCCAGAAGTAATTGGATCCGCCCCAGCTATTAGACACCGTATTGCTTCCGGGCCCGCCATATATCATAAACATTACCGGGTATTCTTTTTCCGGGTCAAAAACCGGAGGCTTAATCATCCAGTAGTTTAATTCGTGGCCTGCTTCGGTTTTAAAAGCGCCGAATTCCTTTGGGTTTATATCTAGTTTTTCAACCTTCTTTTTGAGCTCCGAGTTGTCCTTTAAATCGCGTACTGTTTTACCCCTGGCGTCTCGCAGCGTAATGTGATTCGGTTGGTTAGCCGCAGATTCAAAATTGATGAAGTACGAAAAGGTATTGCTGAAGGCGGCCGAATTTGTATGTCCATTCGGAGTGAGGTTTTTTGGCTTGGGAAGTTCGGAGGGTTGAACGGTTTTGCCCGTCTTTTTAAATTTTTGGATGGCCTTCTCAAAATCGAGGCTGTAAATCTCCTTCTCAATCGGGCTGCCGATGGCTGCCGAGAAGAAAACCCGCATATTCTCCTGATCCACGCCGTAGAACTCAATCACTTCCCAATCTCCACCTGTGAGCCGGGCTACTTCACTGCCGTCCATATCGAACAAATAGATGTGATTCCACCCGTCTTTTTCGCTATTCCAGACAAAGTGTTTTTCATCGTCCAGAAAAATTAAGTTGTCGTTTATTTCGATATAAGTCTCTGCCGTTTCCGTGTAAACGGTTTCTACCGAAATCTCGTCTTCGCTCGCATTTTTTGTATTGGCAAGTAAGAATTCCAGCTTGTTTTGAAGCCGATTCATCCGCATCACACATAATAGGTCGGAATTTTTAGTCCATTTAATCCGCGGGATGTATTGATCTGCTTCCGAATTCACATCGACTTCTGCATGACTATTCGATGCTAAATCGTACACCATCACCCGCACTTCCGAATTTTTCTCTCCTGCCTTGGGGTATTTGAAGTTGTAATTTTCGGGATATAGGTCGTTGTAATAGGTAATATTGAATTCGGGAACATCGCTTTCGTCAAATTTATAATAGCCAATTTTAGAGCCATCCGGCGACCAGTAAAAACCGCGGTGAAACGAAAACTCTTCTTCGTAAACCCAGTCTATGGCGCCATTTATAATCTCTCCCCACTTTCCATCTGTTGTGAGCTGTTCTTCTGTGTTTTCATCCAAATCGGAAATGTATAGATCGTTGTCTCTTACAAAGGCCACTTGATTAGCGGTGGGTGAGAATGCGGCAAGCTGCTGTTTTCCCTTTGAAAAGCCGGTTATTGGAACCAGCTTTTTTTCGTTTAGATCGTAGGCGAAATAATGTGACTTTGACGAACGGCGGTAGATCGATTCGCGTTCGGTAGCTAATAGGAGTTTTGTTTCGTCAGGGTTGTAGGTGTAATCTGAGAATCTGAAGTTTTCCCGGTCAATATCGTTGGTAGAAAAAATAGTGTCTACTGCCAAACCCGTTTCGTAGGCGTACTTCACCAAAAACTGTCCGTTGCCGTCACGGCCTATACTGGTGTAGTGTTTTCCGTCTTTTAAGCTG
>JAIVHP010000389.1:6118-9454 GCA_020201045.1 Flavobacteriales bacterium | reverse complement strand
TGTACTCAGAAAATGTGCCAACCGCGGTTTGTCAGAAATACCGTCCCATTTTGTCACATCGGGCAAAAAAAAATGTCAGTGGATGTGACACACTGACATTTCAAATGATTTAAAAAATGACGTTCCGACTTATGAGCCGGGTTCTTCCTCTTCTGGAATACCTTCAATGGGAGCATTCTCACCATTCCCATTTTGTTCGTCACCTTGCGATTGATCGGGAATGTTTGGGTCAGGTAATTCGGATTCTTCGAACTGTGTAGGCTCTACATCGGTGGGATTCTGATTTTGCATTCCTGCAGAGACTAAACATAAAACGAAGAGAAGGATAGCCAACGACCACGTGCTTTTTTCCAGGAAATCTGCAGTACGCTTAACTCCACCTATTTGGTTTGCACCGGAAAGGCTGGAATCCAAACCGCCCCCTTTCGGGTTTTGAATGAGAACTATAAGTGCTAAAAAAACACATACCAGTAAGATGAGCACGTATATGAAAACTTCCATATCTAATTATTTTTTTAAATTCTTTTCAGCTTCTTTTTGAAGAGCCGCAAAGTAAATTCTTTTTTCGGGATATTTCAACCCAAGATTTTTATATGCCTGGGCGGCCTTTTTATAATCCCCTTGCTTTGCATATATCTTCGCAAGTGTTTCAGTTACAAAACTTTCGTTATCAACAAGGCTCATTTTACCCATTTGAGAAGGAGAGAAAAAGGCTGTTTTAACGGGCGATATTTGGGGTGAATCTTCAATGAAGCGGTCGATTAAATCGCGGTTTTCATTCTTTTGCTCAACCTTTTCGGAATCAAATCGCTTCAGCCAGGTACCAAAACTAGTCGGCGCCGGAGGTTCTTCATCCTTCTTTAAGGTTTCATTCGCTTCACCTTCTTTCTGGTCGAGCTGACCCAGTGCATAGCCGGTCTCCATCTCACCGATATGAGTCATCGCTTCCCGCATGATTTCTTCTTCAAGGGGTCGATGTGAAATCCCGGGGTTTTCAAGCTTATCTTTTTCTTTGAGTCCCGCGATTTCTTCTGGCATTGGCCTGGAAGTCTCAACGGCCTCCGCAGTCTTTGCAAGCTCTGGGTCAGGGCTCTCCGCAGCTTCTTTTTCCGTTTCAATTTCAGCGTCTTCAAGTGTTTTTAGCAATGGCGCTTTCACGATGTACTCGTAAAGTTTTGAGCGATCTTTAATGTATACGGATGCGGTATTGAGAATTTGTTTTTGGTCTATGGTGTCTTCTTCACGGGCGGCGATGCCGTGCAAAACCCTCAAAGTAGAGCAATAGGGGTATTGCTCAGTTAGCCCGGCTAACTCAGTCGCGTTTGAAGCGTTCTTCACACTTCTCTTATCCACCATTATTTTTAAATCGCTTCGCTGCATTTACCAGGCTCCGAGTGATGCGTCAAATATATCTTGTATAAGCTGATCGTTAATTTCCCTAATCAGCTCTGCTTCAACAGCGGTGAAATCTTGCGAAGAATTGTAATCGGCAAACCTGCTAAAGGTCTTTTCAAAGTTTTTTTCGCGATCAAATGCATTTGTGTATTTCACCTTGAGCGTAATGGTAAGTCTGTTGAGCGTGGTCAACTCTTCGCTCGAAACGGCGGCGTTGCCAATCTCGTATTTGGTTACCACTCCTTCGAATTGGAGGTCACCCCGCTTTTCAATCAAATCGAGCCGTGTTTGTGCCAGCATCAAATCTTTCAGCGCTTCAGTAATGGCGAGGTCGTAATTTGGACCCGCTTGTGGAGTTATGTTTTGAAAAGTCTCTACCGAAAAACTATTCGCTTCGGCGGGAATGTCAGCTCCCGAAAAGGAATATCCCACAGAACAGGACTCAAATCCAAGCAGAAGTACAAGAAGGAAAAGTTGGGTTTTTATTTTCATAATCCTACTCAACGCAAATCGTATTCCTTAATTTTTCTGTACAGGGTTCGCTCTGAAATACCCAGCTCTCTGGCTGCTTGTTTTCTCCTGCTATTGTGCTTTTTTAAGGCTCTTTGAATTAATTCTCGTTCAGAGTCTTCTATCGACAGGGATTCTTCCACTTCTTCGTGCTCGTCAATATGATCGGGCGAATCTCTCCTGATAATATTGTAGGCGGGCTTACTCTCGGTGGGAATAACTGCCGGTGTCTCTGGAGATTCTTCTTCCGCTTCAAAATCTTCGTAAAGCCTTTTAATGGCTTTTGGGTTGCTGCTGCTCACCTGTCCGTTTGTAGCTCTGTTTTGCATCAATTCCAAAACAATGGATTTCAAGTCGCTCACATCCTGACGCATTTCAAACAGCACCTTGTACAGTATCTCGCGCTCGGTGAAATCGCCGCTACTTTCCTTCTGGCTCACTAGCGCGGGCAGATTAGATTTACTGATTTCGGGAAGGTATTTATTGAGAATTTGCCTGGTAATTGTGCGGCCCTCTTCAATGACTGAGAGCTGCTCAGTGATATTTTTGAGCTGGCGGATATTTCCGGGCCAGGCGTAATTTTCAAGTAGCGACTTTGCTTCTTCGTCTAACCGAATGGAAGGCATTCGGTATTTCTCTGCGAAGTCTACCGCAAACTTTCTGAAGAGAAGTTGAATATCTTCTTTGCGCTCTCGCAGTGGCGGAAGTGAAATGGGAACGGAGCAAAGCCGGTAGAATAGATCTTCTCTGAATTTGTTCTGCTGAATGGCCTTACTCATATCTACATTTGACGCAGCAATAATCCGTACATCGGTTTTTATCATCTTAGATGAACCGACACGGATAAACTCACCAGTCTCCAAAACGCGGAGTAACCTCACCTGCGTTTGAAGGGGTAGTTCGCCCACTTCGTCCAGAAATATAGTTCCCCCATCAGCCACTTCAAAATATCCTTTTCGCGATTCGTGCGCTCCTGTAAAAGCACCTTTTTCGTGGCCAAACAGCTCTGAATCTATCGTTCCTTCGGGAATGGCTCCACAGTTTACAGCGATGTACGATCCGTGTTTACGCGCAGATAGTTGGTGGATGATTTGCGGCATAGTCTCCTTACCGGTACCGCTTTCACCCGAAATTAATACTGAAATATCTGTGGGCGCAACTTGCATGGCAATATCTATCGCCCGGTTGAGCGATGGGTTATTGCCGATAATCCCAAAGCGCTGTTTTATTTGCTGAATATCCATTTTTAAACCAATTCACCCTTAAGTGTAGCTGATGTGCAATCGGTAACTTTTACGGTTGCGTATTGTCCAACTTCAGCTGCTCCACGTTCAAAAACTACGACTGCATTTTGGCTGTTTCGTCCGAACAATTCCTTGTCAGATTTTTTGGAAACGCCTTCCACCAAAACTTCAAAGGTTTGCCCAACGC